>JAYSQJ010000257.1:0-1558 GCA_043721635.1 Acidimicrobiales bacterium
ATCGACGTGTTCCCCGCGTGGCGTCAAGAGCAGACCAGAGTGCAACTCGCAGCTTCGTTGAGCGCGATCATCGCCCAGCGACTCATCCCCCGAATCGGCGGAGGGATGGTCGCCGCCTATGAGGTACTCGTGGCGACCAACCCAGTGCGCAATCTCATCCGAGAAGGCCGGTCGAACCAACTGGCGAACGTCATGTTCACCGGCACTCAGGATGGCATGCAGACCCTCGAGCACAGCCTCGCCCGACTCATCACCGACGAGGTCATTACCTTCGAGGACGCCATGTCCGTCACCGGGCGTCCGAAGGAATTGGCGAGAAACTTGGAGCAGTTGGGCGTTTCTGCCGCTCGAGCGTGAGGCCCTAGATGGCTCGTCGTCCCGGACCAGAGCTTCCGTACTCCGTCGTCGCCGGGGTGACCCAGTGGGGGCGTCGCTGGGTCGTCGCGAGCGCGAAGATCAACGGCTCCAATTTCGCCCCCGAAACTCCACGCATCTACGCGAAGTTCTCTGAGGTACTCGACGAGCGTCCGGCGTTCAGCATCATCGTGGTGAACGCACCGATTGGTTACATCGACCGGCCGGGTATGGGACAGCGTACGTGTGACGTGGAGGCTCGTGCCATTCTCAAAGGAAGATCCCGGACGATTCGCAACGCTCCGACGCGCGCGACACTGTCTGGCGAGATCCCTTGGACCGAAGATAATCTCGACGCCATCACCGCGACCCAACTGCCCAACATCCGCGAAGTGGCAGCAGAGATGGCGCCCTATCGCCAGCGGGTGGTCTACGAAGGGGACCCGGAACTGAGCTTCTACCAACTGAACAAGGACACACCCCTCAGCCGGTCCAAGAGACTCGAAGCGGGCCGCGACGAGCGCCGTGAGGCGCTTCAGACGAGGGTGCCCGGAATCGAGAAAGTGCTCGACGCCGAACTTGGCCGCGTGCCGAGAAAGCACCTCTTTGACGCGGCCGCCCTTCTCTGGTCGGCTCGACGAGTCTTCGGCCACGCCGCGAAACGACTACCGAACGAGGCAGAGTGGGACAGCGAAGGTTTGCGCATGGAGATCATCTACTGAGGACCATGAACTGCGAGTCTCGCCTCGTCTCGGGACGTCGCAACGACGAGAGAATGGTGCCACACGTCACCGGTACATCAAGTAACTCGCGCCAATCAGTCGCTCCCATTGGGCGCGTTGACCAGAGAGTTCGATCACGAGATTCCTCGAAGCGGGGCCAATAGCTCGGGGCCGGCGTAGAGAGCGAGGGCCGTACCAAGTGCGAGGAAGACACCGTACGGTATCTGCTGGTCACGGGCCATCCGCTTGGTCGCGATGAGAAACACGCCGATCACCGCCCCAATGAAATTGGCCGCGAAGAATCCCAAAAGGACGTAACGGATCCCCAGCCAGCCGAGCGCGAGGCCGAGCACCGGCGCGAGGCGCACGTCGCCGAATCCGAGCAGCCTCGGACTCGCAAAATTGAGCACGAAGAACACGAGGAACCAGACCAGCCCGCAGAGCGCGGCCACGAACAGCCGGTGCCACTGCCCCGTTGCCAT
>JAYSQJ010000258.1:0-8279 GCA_043721635.1 Acidimicrobiales bacterium
TCGGGAGCGATCCTGGTGGAGTACGTCTTTAACTACCCGGGCGTTGGGTTCCTCCTCCTCCAGGCCGTCGAGAGCGAGGACTTCCCGCTCATGCAGGCATTGTTCCTGCTCATCACGATGGCGGTGTTGATCGCAATCTTCATCGCCGACGTCGCGACCGCGTTGCTCGACCCGCGAACGAGGACCAACTCATGAAGTTGCTCGGGGTGCTGGCGCGCACGCTGGTCAAGGGCCTCAGGTTCCTGCGCCGTGACAAGAAGGCGATGGCCGGAGCGATCATCCTGTTCGTGCTGCTCGTCATCACGGCCTTCCCGAGCTGGTTCACCCCGCACGACCCCTCGGCCGAGATCTACAATCCCGGCGCAGGGGTCTCGTGGACTCACCTGCTCGGAACCACCTCCTTCGGACAGGACGTCTTCTCACAGTTGATGGCCGGCACCCGCCAGTCGGTGCTGATCGCGCTGATCGTCGGATTCCTCTGCACGATCCTGTCGGTGATCATCGGGATCACCGCCGCCTACACCGGCGGGTGGGTCGACGACACGCTGTCACTCTTGACTGACGTCGTCCTCGTCATCCCGACGTTCCCGCTCATCATCGTGATCGTCGGCTATGTCAAGAGCGCCGGGTTTTGGCTGATGGTGTTCGTGCTCGTCTTCACTGGCTGGTCCTACGGGGCGCGCCAGCTCCGGGTGCAGGCGCTTTCGCTGCGCAATCGTGACTACCTACTGGCCGCCAAGGCCCGCGGCGAGTCGAGCTGGTACGTCATCTTCGTCGAGCTGATCCCGCCGATGACGTCGCTCATCGTCGCCAACTTCCTCGGTGCCGCCCTCTACGCGGTGCTCGCGGCCTCCGGCCTGCAGTTCGTCGGTCTGGGCAACATCAACGAGCAGTCCTGGGGGACCATGCTGTACTGGGCGCAGAACAACGAGGCGCTCCAGACCGGATTGCCGCTTTGGGCCCTCGCGCCGGGCGTCGCGATCGCCGTCCTCGGCAGCGGGCTGGCGTTGCTGAACTACGCCTTCGACGAGGTGGCGAACCCGGCGCTGCGCCCGGTCCGTGCGACGAAGATCAAGGCCGCCTCGTGACCGGACCCGTCCTCCAAGTGCGCAACCTGCGCGTCGAGTACGCCACGCCGTCCGGTCCGGCCCAGGCCGTCGAGGACGTCTCGTTCGACCTCGCCCCGGGTGAGTTCCTCGCGATCGTCGGTGAGTCGGGTTGTGGCAAGTCGACCCTGCTCTTCGCCGTCGCGCAACTGCTCGCCTACCCGGGCAGCCTGGCGGGCGGATCGGTTTTGTTCGACGGTGTCGACTTCACGTCGCTCAGCCCCGAAGAGCTGCGCCAGCACCGCTGGCGTGACATCTCGGTCGTCATGCAGAGCGCAATGAACGCGCTCAACCCGACGCTCACCATCGCCGCTCAGTTGGCCGACGCGTGCCGAGCCCACACCGACTGGAACGACGAGAGGATCGGGCAGCGATCGGCCGAGGTCCTCTCGATGGTGGCGATCGACCCGGTCCACCTCAAGAGCTACCCCTTTCAGCTGTCGGGTGGCATGCGTCAGCGCGCAATGATCGCAATGGCACTGCTCTTGGAGCCCAAGCTCGTGATTATGGATGAGCCGACGTCGGCCCTCGACGTCGTGGCCCAGCGGTCCCTGATGCACCAGGTCGAGACACTGCGCCGCCAACTCGGCTTCGCCGTCATCTTCGTCACCCACGACATGAGCGTCGTCTCGCACTACTCGGACCGCCTCGCCGTCATGTACGCCGGGGAGGTGGTGGAACTCGGACCGACGCGCGAGGTCTTCGACCACCCGGAGCATCCGTATTCCCAGGGACTCATGGAGGCCTTCCCGTCGCTGCTGGGCGAACGCCGCCAACTCACCGGTATCGCTGGTACTCCGCCGTCGCTCGTGAACCCGCCCGCGGGCTGTCTCTTCGCCGAGCGCTGCGCCCACGCCAACGACGAGTGCCGCACGGTGCGACCCGAGCTGGTCACCTACGGCGATCACCAGGTCCGTTGCCACCTCGTCGCGAGGAGCAAACGGCCATGAGCGGGCCGATACTTCGGGTCCAGGGGATGACGCGGCACTTTCGAGTGGGGGGGTTCCGCTCTCACGGAAAGCTCCACGCGATCGACGACGTCAGCTTCGAAGTCGCCCCGGGCGAGATCGTCGCGCTGGTGGGCGAGTCCGGTTCGGGCAAGTCGACCATCGCGCGGGTCCTGGCCGGTCTCTACCCGCCGACGTCGGGCACGTTCGTCTTTGAGGGCAAGGCCGTGGGGCGCCACGATAGTCGCGCGGTGCGCGGCGACATGCCCATGGTCTTCCAGGACCCCTTCGGTTCGATCAACCCCGTGCTGCGCGTCGGCCACGGCCTCCTGCGCTCGCTGAAGCTCCACCGGCCGGACATCGCGAAGGCCCAGCGCTTCGCCGAGGCGGTGACGCTCGCCGAGAAGGTGGGCCTGACCCCGGGCGACGAGATCCTGCAGCGCTACCCCCACGAGCTCTCCGGCGGCCAGCGCCAGCGCCTCGGCTTCGCCCAGGCTCTCGCGTCGCGCCCGTCGCTGATCCTCGCCGACGAGCCCGTCTCGATGCTCGACGTCTCGATCCGCATCGGTCTGCTGAACGTGATGAAGGAGCTGCGCGACTGCGAGGGTGTCTCGCTGCTCTACATCACCCACGACCTCGCGAGCGCGCGCTACGTCGCCGACCGCATGATTGTCCTCTACGCCGGGCGAATTGTCGAGGAGGGTACGACCGACGAGGTCATCGGCTCGCCCCAGCACCCCTACACGCGCCTGTTGATGTCCTCGGCACCCGACCCGCACCTGGCGCCGACGGCCTTCGAGGGCGACGACCTCGGTGAGCCGCCTAAGGTCATCAATCCCGGTCCGGCCTGTCGGTTCGCTCCCCGGTGCCCCCTCGCCATGGACGTCTGTCGCGCGAGCACCCCCGGGGTGGTCGCGGTGTCACTGACCCATAAGACTGCCTGTTACGCGGTGCAGGCGCCGTGACCAACCTCGTTCCCCGACCGCGCAGCGTGACGGAGCACCCCGGCTCGGTCACGTGGACGTCGCCCCTTCAAGTCTCGTTTGATCCGGACTTTCGCGACGTCGTCGAACTCTTCGCCGACGACGTGCGGGTTTCGGTCGGGTGGGAAGTGCTGATCGGAGGCGAAGTCCCCGACATCGCGGTGCACCGGGTGGACGACCTCGCGGACGAGGCGTACCGTCTCCACGTCGCCCCGACGACGACGATCGAGGCGAGCACCGCGGCCGGCGTCGCCTACGCGCTGACGGTGCTGCGCCAGCTCGGTCCGGCCGCGCTGTGGTCGACGACGCCCACGACGCTGGACTCGGCGCAACTGGCGTGCATGGACATCGACGACGGCCCGCGCTTCGGGTGGCGTGGGGTCCACCTCGACGTCGCACGTCACTTCTTCGACGTCGCCACGGTCTGTCGCCTGATCGATCAGATCGCCGCGCATCGACTCAACAAGCTGCACCTGCACCTGAACGACGACCAGGGCTGGCGCGTCGAGGTGCCGAGGTGGCCGCGGCTGACCGAGGTCGGGTCGCGGCGCCGCTCTTCGCCGGTCGGCCACGAGGACGTCGGGCTCGACGATGATGCCGTCCACGGCGGTTCCTATAGCGCTGAGGACCTCGAGACAATCCGACGCCACGGCGCCCGACGGATGGTTCAGGTCATCCCCGAGATCGATTTGCCCGGCCACGCGCAAGCGGTGATCGCGGCGTACCCCGAGTTGGGCAACGTCACCGAGCCCCTCGAAGTTTGGACGCGTTGGGGGATCTCCGAGCACGTGCTGAATGTCGCACCGCAGGCGCTCTGCTTCGCCGAAGAGGTGGTGCGCTACGTCGCGAGTCTCTTCCCGGGCAGCCCGGTGCACATCGGCGGCGACGAGTGTCCGACCATTGAGTGGGAGACCAGCCCCGAGGCCCTGGCGGTGATGCTCGAGCACCGGTTCACCGAAGCCCGCCAGCTCCAGGGCCTCTATACCGAGCGACTGGCCAAGGCGCTCAAGGCCGACGGCCACGAGGTCGTCGCCTGGGACGAGGTGCTCGACGCGCCAGTCCCGGAGGGCACGATCATCGCCGCATGGCGTCACGTCTCCAAGGGGACCGAGGCCGCACGACGGGGCCTCGATGTCGTCATGGCCCCCATGGAATTCGTCTACTTCGACTGGCTGAGCAGCGAGCACGATGACGAGCCTGTCGCGGTCGCCCCGCAACCGTTCTTCACGACCTGGGAGAAGGTCTACGGCTTCTGCGTCATTCCGCTCGATCTCGAGCCCGAGTTCCACCATCACGTGCGCGGGACGCAGGCCCAGCTGTGGACCGAGTACATCGCGACCCGCGACCACCTCGACTACATGGCGTTCCCGCGAACCGCCGCGTTCGCCGAGGTAGCCTGGGGGACGACGACCGACGTGGACGAGTTCCGCCACCGTCTGGAGGGCCACCGTGATCGGCTCGCCGCGATGGGCGTTCGCTACCGGCCCCTCGACCTCGCGTGACCTTCGCCGGAGGTTTCATCGTCTCCATGATGCGCACGTTCTGCGCGCCGCCGACCGACGAGGCGAAAGAGCGCATTCGATTGCTCACCACCGCGGAGATGATGTCGACCCTGTTGCGGCTGCGCGTCGAAGACGACGACATCGTCGAAGTCGCGGCCCAGTGGGACGACTTCCGACGAGACGGCGAGTGGGTCGACCTGCTCGCCGCGCTGGTGGTGACCGTCGAGCGCGACCGCGGCGACGTGGACGCGCCGCTACCGATCTGGCCCGACCTGGACGAGGCCGGTGCCAATGGGAGATTTCTCTACCTCTACCTCTTCGCGCTGTGCGCGGCGGGGGTGCAGGAGTTCTTGGCGCGCCAGGGATGTCCCGAGCACGTCGTTGAGGGCACCCTCGGTGTGCTGGCGCGTCACGTTGCAATCCACCGGCGAAAGAACACCACGGCCGGCGTCGACGCCGGCTGGTGGATGCTGCCCACCCTGCGCGGAGAGATCGTCGACGTCGGCTGCCTCCAGTTCCATCGCGTCAATTTGGGTATCGGCACATTGTCGCCGAGCCCCTGGTACTCCGACGACGAAACGGCGAGATTGGGCGTGGGGTTTCGCCACGGTGACCCGTCGATCGGCATCCACATTCCCGATCGCTCACCGATCACCCCCGATCGGCTCGACGAGACCATCGCCGAGGCTCGCGAAGTGCTGGGGCGGCTGTGGCCGGTGTCGAGGCGCCGATTGGCGACGTGCCAGACGTGGATGCTCGACGACCACCTCGCGAACTACCTATCCGAGACCAGCAACATCCTCGGCTTCCAACGGCGCTTCACGCTGTTGCCGGTGTGGGTCGAGGACGACGCGGACACTCTCGAGTTCGTGTTCCGAAGTCCCGGTACGGCGTTGGCCGACCTACCCCGCGCGACGACCCTGCAGCGCGCGATACTGGAGGTGCTCGAGAGCGGCGGTCACTGGCGGGCCCGCACCGGCTGGTTCGACTTCGACGCATTGCCCTGAGTAGACGTCGCCACCTGAGGTTCAGTTACATCCTGATCAGGGATATCTGTCAGAAACTCTCACTTGCTGCCGACATCATTGTGAGAAAATCACATAGAGTTGTCCGATGGACACCACGGCCCGAAGGGCGACGATCGCGGAACGACTGAGGCTCGAAGGCGAGGCCTCGATCGTGGAGCTGGCAGCGATGTTCGGCACTTCGGAGATGACGATTCGTCGCGACCTCGATCTGTTGGAGGTGAAGGGACTGGCCCGGCGCGCGCGCGGTGGCGCGATCGCGGTGCAGAGCCGCTCGTTCGAACCGCCGATCCTGCAGCGCGCGACCCACATGGCCCTGGCGAAGCGCCGAATCGGCGCCGCCGGCGCCGAGCTGCTGCGCGAGAACGAGACCGTGGTGCTCGATGTCGGCACGACGACCCACGAGATGGCCAAGGCCATCCACCCCGACTTGCACGTAACGGTAATCACGAGCTCGCTCTTGATCGCCACCGAGCTCAGCACCAAGCCCCGGGTGCGCACGATCGTCTCAGGTGGCGTAGTTCGCCACGGCGAGATGAGCCTCGTCGGAGCCCGAGCCGAGTCCTCGTACGGCGACCTCAACTGCGACACGGTGTTCCTCGGGGTCGCGGGCATCAGTGACGCCAAGGGCGTGAGCGAGTACAACCTCGACGACGCCAAGGTGAAGCAGGCGGCCATCGCCTCGGGTCGGCGCATTGTCGTGCTGGCCGACTCCTCCAAGCTCGGCCAGGTGGCGTTCGTCACCGTGGCGCCGATGCGGGAGGTCAACCTCCTGATCACCGACGCCGGCCCGGAGAACCCGGTCGTACGGTCGATCAAGAAGCAGGGCATCGAGGTGCTTCACGTGGAGCCCGCGCAAAAGGAGAATGACTGATGTCGCGTTTCCGTTCGCTCTTCCCCGACGTGGCCCGTCCGCTCATCGCCATGGCCCACGTGCCGCCGTTGCCGGGTACGCCGCTCTACGACGCCGCGTCCGGGGTCCAGGGCCTCATCGACCACGTGAAGCGTGATACCGACTTGCTGCTCGACGGCGGCTTTGACGCGATCCTCTTCTGCAATGAGGGTGACCGTCCCTACCAGCTGCACGCCGGCCTCGAGGCATCGGCCGTGATGACGCGTGTCGCGACCGAGTGTCGACCGATCGACCGACCCTTCGGCGTCGACTTCCTCTGGGACGCCCAATGCGCCCTCGCGATCGCGGTTGGCACCGGGGCGTCGTTCATGCGCGAGGTCGTCACCGGCTCGTGGGAGTCCGACATGGGCGCCTGGAACCCGGACGTCGCGACGCTGCTGCGCGACCGGCGCAGTTTCGGCCGCGACGACCTGGCGATCTTCGCCAACATCACCCCCGAGTTCGCCAGCTCGACCGGACAGCGCACCCCGGCCCAGATCGCGCAGTCGACCGTCGTGTCGAGTCTCGTGGACGTGATCCTCGTCTCGGGACCGATGGCCGGCGCAGAGCCCGACGTGCGCACCGTTGCCGAGGTGCGCGAGGCACTCGATCCCTCGGTGCCGGTATTGCTCAACACCGGTTCTAAGGCCGAGACAATCAAGGAGTACTTCAAGTACGCCAACGGCTGCATCGTCGGCAGTTACCTGAAGCGAGACGGCTACACGTGGAACGAGGTGGACCCCGAACGTGTGAAACGATTCGTAGATGCCGCCCGCAGTGCCTGATCCGAAACGACGACTCCTCCTCGGGATCGACATCGGCTCGTCGGGCGTGAAGGCGGTCCTGCTCGACGCCGCAGAGGGCATCGTCGCCTCCGCGAAGCGTGACGTCGCGATGTACTGCGATCATCCCGGTTGGGCCGAGGCCGACGCGAACGAGTGGTGGGCGGCGGTCGGCGAACTCGTACCGGGACTGCTGGCTTCGGCCCACGCCATCAGCGCCGACGTCGCGGGCGTGGCGACGACGGGGATGGTGCCCGCAATCCTCTGTCTCGACGCGCAGGGTCAACCGCTGCGTCGCGCGATCCTCCAGAGTGACGCTCGCGCGACCGACGAGATCCGCGAGATCGCAGAGGCCCTCAGCGACCTTGACCTGCTGACGCTCACCGGCTCGGTGCTCTCCCAGCAGTCGGTCGCGCCGACGGCGCTGTGGCTCTCGCGCCACGAGCCCGACGTCTGGTCGAGGACCGCCTCGGTCCAGGGCTCGTACGACTGGCTGGCCCGGCGACTCGGGGCGCTCGCGTACGTCGAGCACAACTGGGCGATCGAGAGCGGCCTCTACGACATGGACCTCGCACCGCTCGCCGCGATGCAGGAGGTCACCGATATCCGCTGGCCCGTCCTCTTGGACGTGCGCACGCCCGGCAACGTCGTCGGCGAACTGAGCACCGACGCGGCCGAGGTGACGGGCCTGGCCGTAGGGACACCCATCGTCGTCGGTGGCGCCGACCACGTCCTCTCGGCCTACGGCGCCGGACTCGTCAACCAGGGCGACTGCCTCGTCAAGCTCGGTGGCGCGAGCGACATCCTCGTGGTGAGCGACTCGATCTTCCTCGATCGGCGCCTCTACCTCGACAGCCATCCAATCGAGGGCAAGTGGTTGCCCAACGGCTGCACCGCGACGGCCGGTTCGCTCCTGCGCTGGGAGCAGGCGATCTTCGGCGGCGCGCCACTCGACGAGCTCGACGCGCAGGCCTCTTCGAGTGGTCCCGGCGCTCTCTTGGCCCTGCCGTACTTCCTGGGCGAGAAGACGCCGCTGCACGAC
>JAYSQJ010000259.1:0-5222 GCA_043721635.1 Acidimicrobiales bacterium
CGCTGACCGCGGGTGTCGGCCGTGACGTGCTCGACCCACAAGCCCCGGGCGGTGCCGCAGTCGAACTCCTTGACGATGAGCTCCTGGGCGACGTCGACGAGTCGACGAGTCAGGTAGCCCGAGTCAGCGGTGCGCAGCGCCGTGTCCCCCAGGCCCTTGCGGGTGCCGTGAGTCGAGATGAAGTACTCGAGGACCGAGAGACCCTCGCGGAACGAGGACTTGATCGGACGGGGGATCATCTCACCGCGCGGGTTGGACACGAGGCCCTTCATCGCGGCAATCTGGCGGATCTGCTGGCTGTTGCCTCGAGCGCCCGAGTCCACCATCATGCGGATCGGGTTGTCGAACTTGGCGTTCATGGCGCGGTCGGTGGCGTCACCGACCTCCTTGTTCGCGTTCGTCCAGATCTCGATCTCCTGCTGGCGTCGCTCGTCGTCGACGATGACGCCGCGGCGGTAGTTGGTCTCGACCTTGGCGGCCTGCTCCTCGTACTTGTTGAGGATTGCGGCCTTCTCCGACGTCGTGACGACGTCGTCGATCGAGATCGTGAGACCGGACTTGGTCGCGTAGCGAAAGCCCAGCGACTTGATCGCGTCCAGCGACTCGGCGACCTCCTGGCGAGTGAAGCTGCCCGAGATCTCCTCGACGATGGTGCCGATCGGCGTGGCGTTCTTGCCGATCAGCTCGTTCACGTAGCGGAACCCGAACGGCAGCGCCTCGTTGAAGAAGACCCGGCCGGGCGTCGTGAGCAGGGAACGACTGGCACCCTCGACCTCGATGCCGGCGTCCTCTAGGCGCGTGTCCAGCGACGAACCCTCGAGGGGCCGGATCTGGATCTGCGTACGCAGTCCGATCGCCTTGTCGCCGAGGGCGTTCTCGATCTCGTAGACGTGGCGAAAGACCGGAGGGTTCTCGCGCGCGTCGTCGGTCGGGAGCGTCAGGTAGTACGCGCCGAAGACCATGTCCTGGGCCGGCTCGGTGATCGGACGACCGGTCGCGGGCGTGAAGATGTTGTTGGTCGACAGCATCAGGATGCGCGCCTCGGCCTGGGCCTCCGCCGAGAGCGGCACGTGCACGGCCATCTGGTCGCCGTCGAAGTCGGCGTTGAACGCCTTGCAGACGAGTGGGTGGATCTGGATGGCCTTGCCGTCGACCAACACCGGCTCGAAGGCCTGGATGCCGAGGCGGTGCAGCGTCGGGGCGCGGTTGAGCAGCACCGGGTGCTCGCGGATGACCTCTTCGAGGACGTCCCACACCACGGTCTTGCGACGTTCGACCATGCGCTTGGCGCTCTTGATGTTCTGGGCCATCTGGGTCTCGATGAGGCGCTTCATGACGAAGGGCTTGAAGAGTTCGAGCGCCATCATCTTGGGCAGGCCGCACTGGTGCAGCTTCAGCTGAGGCCCGACGACGATGACCGAGCGGCCGGAGTAGTCGACGCGCTTGCCGAGCAGGTTCTGGCGGAACCGGCCCTGCTTGCCCTTCAACATGTCCGAGAGGCTCTTCAGAGGTCGGCCGCTCTGGCCGGCGACCGGACGTCCACGACGTCCGTTGTCGAACAGCGCGTCCACGGCCTCTTGGAGCATCCGCTTCTCGTTGTTCACAATGATGTCGGGGGCGCCGAGGTCGAGCAGTCGCTTCAACCGGTTGTTGCGGTTGATCACGCGACGGTAGAGGTCGTTGAGGTCCGAGGTGGCGAAGCGGCCACCGTCGAGCTGCACCATCGGGCGCAGGTCTGGCGGGATGACCGGCACGGCCTCGAGGATCATGGCGCGCGGGTCGTTCAGTCGCCGTCCCTGGTCGTCGCGGCGGTTGAAGGACTGCACGATGGCGAGGCGCTTGAGGAACTTGGCGTGACGCTGGGCGCTGAGCGGCTTGCGACCGTCCTTCGCGTCGATCATCTCGCGCATGACCTTCTCCTCCTGGTCGAGGTCCATGCGGTCGATCAACTGGAGGATCGCGTCGGCGCCCATGCCACCCTCGAAGTACTCGCCGTAGCGGAAGTCCATCTCGCGGTAGAGGACCTCGTCCTCGATGATCTGGCGTGAGTGGAGCCCCTCGAAGGTGTCGAAGGCCTGTTTGGCCAATTCACGCTCCTCGGCGAAGCGTGAACGCACCCCGTCGAGCTCCTTCTCGGTTCCGCGCTGCAGGGCTCGCAGCTCGGACTCCTTGGCGCCGTCGGCCTCGAGCTTGACGGCCCGGACCTCGATCTCCTTCAACTTGTTGTCGAGGGCCTTGACTTCGCGCTCGGCGATCTCGAGGATCTCCTCGGCGAGGGCCTGGCGAAGCTCGGCCAGGTCCGCGTGGCGCTTGTCGATGTCGACGAAGGTGACCATGTGGGCGGCGAAGTAGATGACCTTCTCGAGCTGCTTGGCCTTCAGCTCCTCCTTGGGCGCGGTGCCCATGAGGAGGTAGGCCAGCCACGAACGCGTCCCGCGCAGGTACCAGATGTGCACGACCGGCGCCGACAGGGCGATGTGGCCCATGCGGTCGCGACGGACCTTGTCACTCGTGACCTCGACACCGCAGCGCTCACAGACGATGCCCTTGAAACGAACCCGCTTGTACTTGCCACAAGCGCACTCCCAGGCCTTCTGCGGCCCGAAGATCTTCTCGCAGAACAGGCCGTCCTTCTCGGGACGGAGCGTGCGATAGTTGATGGTCTCGGGCTTCTTCACTTCTCCCGAGGACCAACTGCGGATGTTCTGGGCGGTCGCGAGACCGATGCTCAGCTCATCGAACTGGTTGACGTCTAGCGGGCTCATGACAACTTCCTTTCGGCGGCACGGCGGGCGTCCTCTTCGTCACTGCCGCGCTCGGGTCGACTGATGTCGATGCCGAGCTCGCGGGTGACCGAGAAGAAGTCCTCCTCGGTGTCGGCGAGGTCGACGTGGGCGCCGACCTTGTCGCGCACCTCGACGTTGAGACAGAGCGACTGCATCTCCTTGATGAGAACCTTGAACGACTCGGGAATCCCCGGCTCGGGCAGGTTCTGGCCCTTGACGATCGCCTCGTAGGCGCGTTCGCGGCCCTTCATGTCGTCGGACTTGACGGTCAGCAGCTCCTGGAGCGCGTAGGCGGCGCCGTAGGCCTCGAGGGCCCAGACCTCCATCTCCCCGAAGCGCTGGCCGCCGAACTGGGCCTTGCCACCGAGGGGCTGGGCCGTGATCATCGAGTACGGGCCGGTCGAGCGGGCGTGGATCTTGTCGTCGACCATGTGGGCGAGCTTCAAGATGTAGGCGTAGCCGACCGAGATCGGGTTGTCGTAGACCTCGCCGGTTCGACCGTTGTACAACGTGACCTTGCCGTCGTTGTCCCCCGCCAGCAGGCGCTTGCCGTTCTGGCCGTCGACGTTGAGCGTCGCGAAGGTCTGCTGGATGGTCGGCTTGTCCTTGGCCCGTTCGGTCTCGTCCCAGTGGGCGCCGTCGAACGACGGCGTCGCGACGTAGACCGCGGGCTCGGTGCGCGGGCGGGTCTTGCGGTACGGGCGCTTCGTGGCGTCGCGTTGGTCGGAATGACCCGACGTGCCGACCGAGGGGCTGACCTCGATGCCGGCCCATCCGTGACGGGCGGCGTAGCCGAGGTGGCTCTCAAGCACCTGGCCGACGTTCATTCGACTGGGCACGCCAAGCGGGCTCAGGATGATGTCGACCGCGGTGCCGTCGGCCATGAAGGGCATGTCCTCCTCGGGGAGGATCTTCGAGATGACGCCCTTGTTGCCGTGGCGTCCAGCGAGCTTGTCGCCCTCGGAGATCTTGCGCTTCTGGGCCACGTAGACCTTGACCAGCTGGTTGACGCCGGGCTGCATCTCGTGGTCCTCGTCGCGGCTGTAGACCTTGACGTCAATGACCTTGCCGGACTCGCCGTGGGGCACCTTCAGCGAGGTGTCGCGCACCTCGCGGGCCTTCTCGCCGAAGATCGCGCGCAACAGGCGCTCCTCGGGCGACTGCTCGGTCTCGCCCTTGGGCGTGACCTTGCCCACGAGGATGTCGCCGGGCTGGACCTCGGCGCCGATGCGCACGATGCCACGGTCGTCGAGGTCCGCGAGGATGTCGTCGGGCAGGTTGGGGATGTCGCGAGTGATTTCCTCGGCGCCGAGCTTGGTGTCGCGCGCGTCGATCTCGTACTCCTTCACGTGGATCGACGTGAGGACGTCGTCGCGCACGAGGCGCTCGTTCAAGATGATGGCGTCCTCGTAGTTGTAGCCCTCCCACGGCATGTAGGCCACGAGCAGGTTCTTGCCGAGGGCCAGCTCGCCGTTGCTGGTACTGGTGCCGTCGGCGAGCAGGTCGCCGTCCTTCACCGTCTCGCCGCCGAAGACGAGGGGCTTTTGGTTGATCGAGGTGTCCTGGTTAGACCGGCGGAACTTGTTGAGGTTGTACTGCTTCTTGCCCAACGTCTTGCCGTAGCGGTCGGTGACGTCCTTCTCGTACTCAACGACGATGCGGTCGCCCGAGACGAACTTCACGACGCCGTCGCCCTCCGCGATGAGGACGTCGCCCGAGTCGAGGGCCGCGCGGGCCTCCATGCCGGTGCCGACGAACGGCGCCTCGGGCATGATCAGCGGCACGGCCTGCTTCTGCATGTTGGCGCCCATCAGCGCGCGCTGCGCGTCGTCGTGCTCGACGAACGGGATGAGCGAGGTCGCCACCGAAATGACCTGCTTGGTCGAGACGTCCATCAGCTCCACCTCGTCGGGCTTGACGAAGTCGATTTCGGACGTGGTGGACGACGACTTGTTCGACGAACCGACGCGCAGTCCGGTGCCGACCGGCCCGCGGCGAACGAGCACGCGATCGGCCTTGATGGCACCCTTGTCGTCGACCTCGGTGTTGGCCTGGGCAATGACGAAGCGCTCCTCCTCGTCGGCGGTGAAGTACTTGATCTCTCCGGTGACCTTGCCGGCCGTGACGACTCGGTAGGGGGTCTCGATGAAGCCGTACTCGTTGATACGCGCGTAGTTGGCGAGGTAGCCGATGAGTCCGACGTTGGGGCCCTCGGGGGTCTCGATCGGACACATGCGCCCGTAGTGCGACGAGTGGACGTCGCGGACCTCGAGGCCGGCGCGCTCACGCGACAGTCCGCCCGGTCCGAGCGCGGAGAGGCGTCGCTTATGGGTGAGGCCTGACAGCGGGTTGTTCTGGTCCATGAACTGGCTGAGCTGCGAGGAGCCGAAGAACTCCTTGACCGCTGCCGCCACCGGCTTCGCATTGATCATCTCC
>JAYSQJ010000260.1:0-2281 GCA_043721635.1 Acidimicrobiales bacterium
GCACCAGTCGAGGTCGGTGATGGTGAGGTGTCACGCGAAACGGCCACATAGGTGATCAGTAGCCCCACGAACCTTTCGTTCCCTTGACGATTGGAAGGACTCCAGGCCGATCGCAGGCAGGAAGTCTCCCGCGAAACGTATAGGTGAAATCGAATCCCTTGAGGGTGAACGACAACTTGGTGAAGAACGGACACGGCGTCGCAGAACCGAGCAGTTCGTCGCTCTCCTCCACGATGAACGAGGCCGTACCCGTGTGAGCACCCAAAATGGACACCGGCAAGACCTGAGACTTATACGTGGGCGATAGGCCGCCGAAGTAACCCCTCCTCCTTTGCACAGCGACGACCGGGGTCGGACTTGCCGTTGTGGTCAGCGTGACTTTGGCGTAGCCGGTAAGAGTGCAAGCACGTCGGGAAACGTTGGTTATTTCAACAAGGTCTGCGACGTGTGTCAGCGCGGGCGCAATTGCTCTGTTCGCGAACTTCAACTGGGGCTCGTTGCAGCTGGGCATGCGCGCAGCAGATGCCATGCGGCGTTGGCCACCAGGGGTACCGCGACAGTGACGACGAGGAGCGAAGCAAGTGCGGACTTGCGAAGGACTTCGAGTGCGGTGCGCGACGTCACTGCCCGTCTCCTATCAATTGTCCTTCAGATTGGCGATGGTTGAACCACATTCAAGCACGCATTGTCTTCTGAGAAGTGGTCGACACTGTTTTCCGGACGAACCAACCGTGCGCGGTACGGAGGCCGCTTGTTAAAACGGCGTTGGAACGATGGAGTAGGGGCGGTCTGTAGTAATCAGTGCACTCCACGAACCACCGAGTTTGCCGTGGTTCGCCGAGGTGCTTCTCAATGAGTCAATTCACGACGTTCGTCGCCGTCCACGTACACTCGCAATGACCGACAAGACCGGTCAAGATGGCGTGAGGACCAGTGAGCCCGTCACCAGTTCCTCGCGGCCGGCGTGGGTCAGACGCCAGGCGGATTGACGACCTTTGACCGTCCACTCGTTCGGCCCACCCACGAGCGCGGTGTCCTCGTCAATCCCGAGAACTGTCACGCCGGTGTCGTGTGGAAGGAGGAAGCGAGTGATGAGGTCTGGCACCCTTGCCGCGAAAGCGTCGAAATGTGGGATCAACCGTAGGTGGGGCAACAGCCCGATCCCCGGGGTGCCGCCGTCAAGCGGGTGACGCAGCGACGGTACCCACGACGTCAGCGCCATGGCTCCGGCACTGCAGCCCGCGAGCGCGGCCCCGCCTCGCCACGCCTCCTCGATTGCCGCCCACACTGCGGTGTCACGCAGCGTCTCGGCGAGGAATCCCGGATGCCCTCCCGATAGGTAGATCAACCCGGCGCCAGCAACCTGGGCGGCAATCTCGGGACTATTCGCATCATCGCGGTCACTCACCGAAAGGGCGACCACCTCGACGCCGAGCCGATCGGCCTGCGTCGCGCCGAGCCGGTGCCAACGATCAACCACCGCAGGACCGTCGGGCACCGCGGCTGTCGCCAACTGGACATACCGTGTTGGCCGACCCGACAAGAGCTCGCCTTCGAGTTCTGTCATCTGGGGCAAATACTCGCCTGAACCGACGAGCGCCAACGGACCGGGACGCCGTGCATCGGTCATCGGGGACTCAGGGGCCTACCCCCACAGCACCGAGTGAATGAAGATCGGTCGACTAACAGGATGTCTCCTCGCAGCATTCATCTGACGTTAGTGTCCGGCAATGCGGACCGAACGGAACATTGCCCGTTGGAGGTACACGCAAGGACGGCGTGTCAACAACCTCGTCGGTGGGGTTGCGACCCCGGCTTCTGGGGTCGATCTCCCGCAGAGACGTGCCTACCAATGACACCACACGTCGTCGAGAAGCGCGGCTCCACCAGGAGCAGCCGCTCCCACCCGATCTTGACGGCCCTGCGGGCCATGTCCGCGCTGGGCATTTCGTTCCTATTAGTCCCGTATCGCTCATTCAAGCTCCGTGTCGGACTATTTTTGAAACATGAGCGCACTCGTTCCCAACTTCTGGGGTACTGAGTTGTCGACCTCCAGCGCTGGGACATTGCTCATGTTCGTTTCCCGGGCGCCAGCGGTCGATGACGACGAGGACAAGATCGGCTTCACCGCCGACGTCGTCATGAGACTGGCGGTTGATCATCCTTCCAGTGATGACGCCCAGAACCCGATAGTTCTCGACGACCACCGTGTTGACCGGGATCTCGCCGAATCTGCGTAGACGCGAAGTTAATACCCTGTGCCTGTACCCTTGGAAGGTCT
>JAYSQJ010000261.1:0-1909 GCA_043721635.1 Acidimicrobiales bacterium
CGATCCGGGGCCAGCGGGAGCTTCGCGTCACGATCCCCTCGCCCGTTGTGCACGACGTCGACGTCGATCGCCAGATTGACCAATACCGCGAGATCGACGCCGTCCTGCGCGACGTGGACCGCCCGATCATCACCGGCGACCTGGTCACCATGGACATCCACGTCCAGCAGATCGCGACCGACGTCGAGCCGCTCGACATGAGCGACTTCATGTACACGGTCGGTTCAGGCACGATCACCGAGGGCGTCGACGAATTGATGCTTGGTTTGAAGGCTGGCGAGGAGCTGAAACTCAACGGCAGCGTCGGGGGCGGCGTCACGGCGACCTACGAGATGAAGCTCAAGCAGGTGAAGGAGCGCGAGCTTCCCGAATTGACCGACGAGTGGGTCGACGAGAACACCGAGTGGGGAACGAACGAGGAGATGCGCGAAGCGATCATCAGCCAGATGCGCCGGATGAAAATCGTCGAGGCGCAGATGTCCCAGCGCGACGCGATGCTCGTGGCGCTCAGCGAACTCGTCCACGAGGACATCGTGCCCGACGTGCTCGTCGATGAGGAAACCAACGAGCGCCTCCACGACCTCGGCCAGCGGCTCTCCCAGCAGCAGTTGAGCCTCGAGACCTTCCTGCAGGTGACCAATCAGACGGCCGAGGCGCTGCTGGCTACGCTGCGCGTGGACGCGGTGCGCGCGGTGCGTATCGACCTGGCGATGCGCGCGCTGGTGAAGGCCGAGCAGCTCGAGCCGACCGACGAGGAGATCGACGAGGAGCTGGCCACCACCGCCGAGGCCATGAGCGTCTCGCCAGACCTGCTGCGCACGAACCTGCGCGAGACGGGTCGGGTCGTCACGTTCCACGCGGAGGTCGCCAAGATGAAGGCCTCTCGTTGGTTGATGGACAACGTCACGTTCGTGGGTCCCGACGGCGAAGAGATCGACCGAGGGTTGCTGCGCACCGACCAGTCCCAAGAACCCGACGCCTAAGGTAGTGCCGTGAACGACAACTACCGAGCCCAGAACTACCTCGTCCCCACGGTCGTCGAATCGTCGAACCGTGGCGAACGGGCCTACGACCTCTACAGCCGCCTGTTGCGCGAGCGCATCATCTTCCTCGGCACGCCAATCGATGACACCATCGCCAACCTGATCTGCGCCCAGATGCTCTTCCTCGAGTCCGAGGACCCCGACAAGGACATCAACCTCTACATCAACTCACCCGGCGGTGACATCACGGGACTGCTCGCGATCTACGACACGATGAAGTACATCAAGCCGGCCGTCTCGACCTTCTGCTTCGGCCAGGCTGCGTCGGCCGCTGCCGTGCTGCTCGGCGCGGGAACCAAGGGCAAGCGCTTCGCGCTGCCCCATGCGCGCGTCCTGTTGCACCAGCCCTGGGGCGGGGTGGGCGGACAGGCCTCGGACATTGAGATCCAGGCCCGCGAGATCCTTCGGATGAAGGACATGCTCAACTCGATGCTGGCCGGCGACACCGGCCAGTCGGTCGAGCGGATCACCAAGGACACGGACCGCGACTTCATAATCAGCGCTGATGAGGCTGTGGAATATGGACTGATCGACGAAGTTATCTCCGCTCGCCCCTAGGTGCCCTTTTTTGAGGTCACCGGCCCGTAGGATGGTCGCGGCGGAGGTCGTGTCGGAGGGAACGTCGTGGCGAAGTTTGGTGAAAGCAGCGACCTGATCAAGTGCAGTTTCTGCTCGAAGGGTCAAAAGCAGGTCAAGAAGCTCATCGCGGGACCCAGCGTGTACATCTGCGACGAGTGCATCGACCTCTGCAATGACATCATCGCCGACGAGTTCGGTGACCGCCCCGAGTTCGTCCTCGACGACCTGCCGACCCCGCGCGAGATCTCGGCCTTCCTCGACGAGTTCGTTATTGGACAGGTCGAGGC
>JAYSQJ010000262.1:0-2790 GCA_043721635.1 Acidimicrobiales bacterium
CAGCGACTCGGCAAGAACCTCGTCTTCGCCCTGGAGAACGGGACCCACCTGGTGGTCCACCTGGGCATGAGCGGCCAGTTGCTGCGCGCCAAGGGCCCGAAGGACCCCAAGCCTAAGCACACCCACGTCGTATTCTCGTTCGTCCAGGGCGGCGAGCTGCGCTACGTCGACCCGCGGACCTTCGGCGAGCTCTACGTGTCCAAGCCGCCGGCCGAGGGCGTTGAGGTCGAGATCTCGAAGTTCGCGCGGCTGTCGATTGGCGGCGACGGCCTGTCGCTGCGCAAGGCCATCCCCGAATTGGCCCACCTCGGCATCGACCCTTTCGAGGACCAGATTGGCTGGGACCGGTTCGCGGCAATCCTGCGCAGCCGCTCCACCGGGCTGAAGTCGGTCCTGACCGACCAGGACATCATCGCGGGGATCGGCAACATCTACGCCGACGAGATCCTCTTCGCCGCGGGACTGCGCTTCGACCGCGAGTCCGAGTCGCTCTCCACCATCGAGATCCGACGCCTGCACCGTGCCATCAGCGAGGTCCTGACCGACGCCGTCAAGCACGGCGGATCGACCCTCGACGACGAGCAGTTCGTCGACCCCGACGGCGTTCCCGGCACCTTCCAGCAGTTTCACCAGGTCTACAACCGAGAGGGCCTGCCCTGCCTGCAGTGTCGCCAGCCGATACTGCGCGAAACGGTGCGCGGTCGCTCCACCTACTACTGCCCGAAGTGCCAGAGCTAGCACCGGACGGTTCCCGGAAGGTTGCTAGCGTCTACCCGTGTTTCTTAAGCGATTGACCATGAAGGGCTTTAAGTCCTTCGCCGACAGCACGGTGCTCGAATTCGAGCCCGGGGTCACGGCGGTGGTCGGTCCGAACGGCTCGGGCAAGTCCAACGTGGTCGACGCCGTGACCTGGGTTCTCGGGGCCCAGAGCACCCGGGCGCTTCGCAGCTCGAGGATGGACGACGTCATCTTCATGGGCACCGCCAGTCGCGCGGCCCTCGGCCGGGCCGAGGTGGCCCTCACCCTCGACAACTCCTCGGGCCTGCTCGCGATCGACGGAGCCGAGGTCACCATCTCGCGCACGCTCTTTCGAAACGGCGACTCCGAGTACGCCATCAACGGCACGACCTGTCGCCTGCTCGACGTGCAGGAACTGCTGAGCGATTCGGGGGTCGGTCGTCAGCAGCACATGATCATCGGTCAGGGCCAGCTGGACTCGATTCTCAACTCGAGCTCGGAGAATCGCCGAGCGGTGATTGAAGAGGCGGCCGGGGTACTGAAGCACCGTCGGCGCAAGGAGCGTGCCGAACGGCGCCTCGGCGCGACCCAGGAGAACCTCGAGCGCCTCGGCGACCTGGTGCGCGAGGTTCGCCGTCAGATGCGCCCCCTCGAGCGCCAGGCCGCGTCGGCGCGCAGTTACTCGGACGTCGCGGGAGACCTGCGCGCCGCGCGCCGCGCCCTCTTCGGCGACCGGCTCGCGACTTTCGAACGCCGGCGACGGGAGTTGGAGACTGACCTCCTGGGGACGTCGTCGCGCGAACGTGAATTGCGCCACGAGCTCGTGACCCTCGACGCCCAGGCGAGCGCCGCGGCCGCGGAGATGGCGAGCCGCCGCGAGGAGATGCTGGCCTCGACCCTCGGCACCCTCACCGGACTGGCGGAGCGCGCCAGGGGGACGTCGTCGATCATCAAAGAGCGCGACCGGTCGCTGCGCCAGGCTCTTGTGGCGTCGGCCGACGAGAACGTTATCGCGACCCTCGAGGCCGACGCGGCCAAGCTGACGGGGGACCTCGCGGACCTCGGCGGCGAGGAACTCTCGCTCGACGGCCTTCGCGAAGCCCTCACCACGGCCCGGACGCAACTCGACGTCGCCGAAGCCTCGTTCGAGGAGGCGGGGGGATCATCCCCGACGCTCGACGACGAAGCCGCCCTGGTCGCGGCGCGCCAGCGCATCTCGCTGCTCGAACGTTCGCTCAACTCGCTTCTCGAGAGTGAGCGTCGCGCCACCGACCGACTTGGCGAGAACCGGGCCCGCAGCGCCGAGGCGATCGCCGAGCACGAGGCGGTCCTGAACGCGACGGGCCGGACCGGCCGCGAACTCGACGCGGCCCGCGAAGAGATGACCCACGCCGAGCGCGCCGCTGAGGGCGCGCAGGGCGAGCGGATGCGAGCCGACGAGGCGCTGCGCGACGCCTCCGACGTCGCGTCGCGGACCCAGGCGCGCGCCGTCCTACTGGCGGCGGCCTTCGACGAGTTCTCCGGCGCCGGGGGACGCGCAATCATCGGGAATCTTCAAGGCGTGCTCGGCTCCTTCCTCGAGCTGATCGAGGTCGACGCCGGCTGGGAGCGGGCCGTCGAGTCGGCGGCCGGCGCGTCGGTGAGCGCGATGGTCGTCGATGGCCGTCAGTCGGCTCGGGCCGCGCTCGAAGCGCTGCGCCGTGAAGGCGGGGCCGGACTGATCCTGGCGGTGGGCGAGGACCCGGTGGTTGCGCCGGCCCAGCCCGACGGCTGCACCTCCCTGCGCGCCCTCGTGCACGCCCGGCGAAACGCCCCCCCGCACGTGACGCGGGTCCTCGACGCGCTGTTCTCGCGGGCCTTCGTCGCCCCGGACTGGGAGTCGGGCATCGAGGCCGCCCTCGCCAATCCCGACCTGGTCATCGTCACCCCCGAGGGCGACCGGTTCGCCGCGTCCGGCTGGCGCGTCGCCTCCGGACGAGCCATCGTCACCAGTTCCACGGTCCGCGACGCGGAGGTGGCCGCGAGTGAGGCGGCCCGGGCCGCCTCACCGAT
>JAYSQJ010000263.1:0-7951 GCA_043721635.1 Acidimicrobiales bacterium
GGTGCCGTTCATCATCTTCATCATCGCCATCACCGCCGAGCTGAACCGACCGCCCTTCGACGTGGTCGAGGCCGAGAGCGAGCTCGTCGGTGGCTTTCATACCGAGTACTCGTCGTTCCGCTTCGCCATCTTCTTCCTCGCCGAGTACATGAACACCATCACCATGTCGGCGATCATCGTCACGCTGTTCCTCGGCGGTCCGGCGGGCTGGGTCCCGAGCGTGCCCCACCTGCGCTGGGTCTTCCCGATCCTGTGGTTCCTGGTCAAGACGGTCGGCTTCGCCTTCTGCTACATCTGGTTCCGGGCCTCGTTGCCCCGATTCCGTTACGACCAGCTCATGGACCTCGGCTGGAAGCGCCTGATCCCGCTCAGCCTCGGGTGGATGCTCATCGTCGCGGGCTTCCTCGTGGCGAGGGGCTGGGGATTCTTCATGGGCGCCGCGGTCCTACTCGCTTGGACCCTGCTGACCCGGGCCTTCGAGATCGGCGCGGTGCGCGAAAGTGGCGCCGATTCGGTCCTGCCGACCGTCGGTGCGCGGCCCTTGTCCGGTGAGGTCCTTCGATCGTTGACCGACGAGGAGGGCGACTAGTGGCCAGCCCCCTTAGCTTCTTTGGCGGGTTCAAACTCACCTTCCAGCACCTGACCCGTCCGACCGTGACGACGAGCTACCCCCAGGCCAAGCGCCCCAAACAGCCCCGCCAGCACGGTCGCCACGTCCTCAACCGATACGAGGACGGGATGGAGAAGTGCATCGGCTGCGAGCTGTGCGCCGGCGTCTGTCCCGTCAACTGCATCTTCGTGCGCGGCCTCGACAACCCGCCGGACCATCCGGTCAGCCCCGGCGAACGCTACGGCTACGTCTACGAGATCAACTACCTGCGCTGCATCCACTGCGACCTGTGCGTCGAGGCCTGCCCGACCCAGGCGATCACCGAGTCCAAGATGTTCGAGTTCTCATTCACGAACCGGGCCGACGCCATCTACACCAAGGCCGAGCTGCTCGTCGACGACCAGGGCTTCCCCCAGCGTCTCCCGTGGGAGGACTGGCGTGAGGGCGAGGCCGCGATGACCGGCGGCTGGATGCGCGCGACGTCACCGTCCGGCGACGTCTCCTACGAGGGCGTCGTCCAGTGGACCGGTGACCTCGGTGCGGGCGTGCGAGCGCCCGAGGCCGGCCAGTCGGACAACCGCGACGACGTCGCGACTGGCTCGAAGCAACTGCGCAACGCCTTCCCCCGTCACCTGGAGCCCCAGGACGTCCCACTCGATCAACGGGGTTTCGCCGCCACGGCGAGGCGTGCGCGCGCGAGGATGCCGCGCCGGCGCAAGGAGGCCACGTGACCGCGACCTCCTACGCGATCCCGAGCGTGCTGATCTTCGTCACGTCGGCGCTGCTCATTGTCGTCGGGGCGATCGGCGTCATTTCGGTGAAGAACCCGGTGCACGCGGCGCTCAGCCTCATCATGACGCTGTTCGGCGTGGCCGTCGCCTTCGTCGCCCAGTCGGCCGACTTCCTCGCTGCGGTGCAGATCATCGTCTACGCCGGCGCCATTGTCGTGCTCTTCCTCTTCGTCATCATGTTCCTTGGCGTCGACCGTCGCGAGCACGTGAGCGTCGAGCCCCTGGTCGGTCAGCGGGCCTTCGCCGGCGTCGGCGTCCTCTTGACCGTCGGCGGGCTCATCACCCTCATGGCCCGGTCACACTGGGTATCGGGCGCCATGTCGGTGTCGAGTCCGGGGACGCCGATCGCCACCGGCCAGGGCAACGTGCGAGAGCTCGGCACCGCCGTGTTCACCACCTACCTCTTCGCCTTCGAGGCCACCGCCGCGCTGCTGATCATTTCGGTCGTCGGCGCGGTGCTGCTGGCCCGGCGCGAGCGCGTGATCCCGACCAACGAGACCGGCCAATGAACGTCCCCGCCGCCTGGTATCTCGTGCTCGCCGCGGTCCTCTTCGGGATCGGGGCCTTCGGCTTGCTGACCCGGCGTAGCGCGTTGATCATGTTCATGTGCATCGAGTTGATGCTCAACGCCGTCAACTTGACCTTCGTCACGTTCTCGCGCACGCTCAGCGACATCAGTGGCCAGGCCATCGTCTTTTTCGTGATGGTCGTCGCGGCCGCCGAGGTCACCGTCGGGCTCGGCATCGTGGTCGCGGTCTTTCGGCGTCGGTCTTCGACGTCCGTCGACGAGCTGTCGGAGTTGAAGGGCTGAGATGGCACTTGTCGCGACGTGGATACTCCTCTTCCCGCTGATCGGCTCCCTCTTCGTGATGATGAACGGGCGCCAAATGAGCGAGAAACAGGTCGGCATCGTCGGCACCGGCGTCGTCTCGGCGAGCTTCGTCGTCTCGGTGATCAGCTTCTTCATGCTGCTCCACCAGTCGTCGCGCGAGGTGACGGTCAAGCTCTTCGATTGGCTGAGCGTCGGCACCCTGCACGTGCCGGCCGCCCTGCTGGTCGATCCGCTGTCGGTCACGATGTGCCTCTTCGTCACCGGGATCTCGGCCCTGATCCACCTCTACTCGATCGGCTACATGGACGGTGAGCGGGACTTCCGTAAGTTCTTCATCTACCTGAACCTCTTCGTCTTCTCGATGCTGGTGCTCGTGCTCGCCAACAATCTCGTGCTGACCTTCGTCGGGTGGGAGGGCGTCGGACTCTGCTCCTACTGGCTCATCAGCTTCTACTTTGATCGGGACTCGGCCGCCTCGGCGGGCAAGAAGGCCTTCATCTACAACCGCGTGGGCGATCTCGGCCTGCTGATCGCGATGTTCCTGATCTTCTCGCGCACCCACACGCTCACGTACCTCGGCGTCTTCGGCCACGCCGGCACCCTCACGCCGACCGTCGCAACGCTGACGGTGCTGGCGCTGCTACTCGCCGCGACCGGTAAGAGCGCGCAGATCCCGCTGTTCAACTGGCTGCCCGACGCCATGGAGGGCCCGACGCCGGTGTCGGCCCTGATCCACGCCGCGACCATGGTGACCGCCGGGGTCTACCTGCTCGTGCGAATGTCGCCGGTGCTGGCGATGTCGAGCTCGGGCCGCATGACAATCGCGGTCATCGGCGGGGTCACGGCGTTCGTCGCCGCGACGATCGCCACGTCGCAGAAGGACATCAAGAAGGTCCTCGCGTTCTCGACCGTGTCCCAGATTGGCTACATGGTCCTGGCGGTCGGCGTCGGGGCCTACTCCGCGGCGATCTTCCTCATGATCAGCCACGCCTTCTTCAAGGCGCTGCTCTTCCTCGGCTCGGGCTCGGTCATCCACTCGCTCAACGGCGAGCAGGACATGCGCCTCATGGGCGGGCTGCGCAAGTACCTGCCGCTCACGTTCCCCACGTTCCTGATCGGCTGGCTCACCATCTCGGGCATCCCGCCCTTCGCGGGGTTCTGGTCCAAGGGCGACGTCCTGACCAACGTCTTCGAGCACAACAAGCCGCTGTGGGTGCTCGGCGTGCTGACGGCGATCCTGACCGCCTACTACATGAGTCGGCTGTTCGTCCTCACGTTCCGCGGCACCGAGCGGTTCCGTGAGCTGACGAACGGCCACGACCCCCACGAGTCGCCGTGGGTGATGACGGCTCCGCTGGTCGTGCTGGCCGGGCTCTCGGTCGTCGGCGGCGCGCTCGACCTGCCGTGGATCCACCACGACTCCATCGCCGGCTTCCTCGAGCCGACCTTCGGCTACGTGGCGGCCGGCCACGCCAGCGCGCTCGCCCAGTACGGCCTCGGCGCCGTCGACGTCGCGGCCGCGGTGATCGGCCTGCTCGCGGCCTTCTCGATCTGGCGCAACGTCTCGAGCTCGCCGCGCTTCGAATCGACGTTTCTCGAGCACGTCTGGCGTTGGGACGACCTCTACGACGCCACCATCGGACGTCCGCTCGCGCGAGTGGCGCAGTATTCCGACGACGTCATTGAACCCCGGGTCATCGACGGCGCGGTGACGGGCGTCGCGGTCGGCGTCCGGCGCAGCGGCGAGGGCCTGCGCAAGGTCCAGTCGGGCTTCGTGCGCCACTACGCGCTCGCCACGGTACTCGGCGTCGCGGTCATCGTCATCTACCTCGTCGCGAGAGTCGGTTAGCCGTGCACTCCTCACTGTGGCTCACTGCGCTCATCCTCGTGCCCCTGGCGGGCGCGCTGCTGGCGGCCCTCACGCGCAAGACCGAGGGGCGGGCCTACCTGGTCGCCGTCGGCGCGGCGGGTGTCGAGATGGCGCTATCGCTCGTGGTGGCGCTGCTCTACAACCCCCACTTCGCCCACGCCGCGACCTTCGACTTCTACTCGCGCCACGTGCTCGCCGCGCCGTTCGGCCTCGCCTACGACGTCGCCGTCGATGGGATCTCGCTCCTGATGGTGGTGCTGACCTCGCTGGTGCTGCTGCTCGCCCTGCTCGGATCGCGCGAGCGTCGCCGCGAGCCGGCCTTCGTCGCGTGGCTGCTGCTGCTGACGAGCTTCACGATGGGCAGCTTCGTGGCCCACGACCTGCTCGAGTTCTTCATCTTCTTCGAGCTGACCCTCATCCCGTGCTACTTCATCATCGGCCAATGGGGCGGCCGCGAGCGCTCGCGCGCGGCCCTGAAGTTCTTCATCTACACCTTCGCCGGCTCGGCCTTCCTGCTGATTGGCATCTTGTACCTGGGCTTCCTCCATCAGCACCAGGCTCAGGGGGACCTCACCTTCGCCTACGGCACCTTGTCGTCGACGGTGATGTCCCACGGGACCGCGGTGTGGCTGTTCGTCGCCTTCGCGATCGCCTTCGGGGTGAAGGCGCCGATCTGGCCGCTGCACACGTGGTCGCCTCTGACCTACGCCGAGGCGCCCACCGCCGGCTCGATCGAGTTGTCGGCGCTGCTGGCCAAGCTCGGCACCTACGGGATGTTGCGCTTCGCGGTCGGACTGCTCCCGCTGGCTCTTGCGACCATGCGCCCGGTCATCATGACCCTCGCGGTCATCGGGATCCTCTACGGCTCGGCGCTCGCGTGCGTGACGCCGGACCTGAAGCGGCTGGTGGCGTTCTCGTCACTGGCCCAGATGGGCTTCATCACGCTCGGCCTGATGTCGGGCTCGAAGATCGCCACCGTCGGCGCGGTGCTCTTGATGTTCAACCACGGGGTCATCACCGTCGGCTTCTTCCTCATCATCGGCTTCATCGAGCAGCGCCGCGGCAGCATCCTGGTGCGGGACTTCGCCGGCTTGCAGGGCCCGGCGCCGGTGATGGCCGCGCTCTTCACCGTCGTGATGCTCGCCTCCATTGGACTGCCGGGACTATCGGGTTTCGTGAGCGAGTACCTCATCCTCATCGGCACCTTTGCCACGCACGCGTGGTGGGCGGTCGTCGCCTCGATCGGCGTGGTGGCGGCCGCGCTCTACCTCCTCTGGGCCTACCAGAGGGTCTTTCACGGAAGGGCCGAGGGCGCCAACGCCGCGCTGCCCGACGCGACGTCGGGTGAGCGCTGGGTCCTCGTGCCCGTCGTCGTGCTGATCGTGGCCCTGGGCGTCTTTCCCAAGCCCGTACTCGACCGGATCTCGCCCTCCGTCGGGCAGCTGATCGAGCACGTCACGCCGAGTGGGGTGAGCAAGTGACCCCGCAGATCCCCTCGATCCACTACCTGGCGATCCTGCCGGTCCTGATCTTCTTCGGCGCGGCGCTGCTCATGATGGTTGCCACCGCGCTGCTGCGCTCCAAAGTCTCGATCGCGCTCGCGACGTCGACGACCGTCGCGGCGACGCTCGCGACGCTCGTGGTGAACTTCTTGCAGTGGCGCGACGTCGCGCGGTCCGGCGCCTCGACGACCGTCGCGCACGCGATCGTGCTCGACGACTTCTCGGTCATCGCCTCGGCCGTCATCGCGGTCTCGGTCCTCCTGACTGCGCTGGTCGCCCACGACTGGGCGATCCGCGAGCGGGTCTCGGGCGTCGAGTTCCACATTATGGCGCTCGCCTCGAGCGGCGGCGCCCTTCTGATGACCCAGGCCAACGACCTGATCGTGATCTTCCTCGGTCTCGAGATCCTCTCGCTCGGCCTCTACGTGCTGGTGGCCTTCGACCGCCACCGGGCCACGTCGTCCGAGGCGGCCCTCAAGTACTTCCTGCTCGGCGGCTTCGCGTCGGCGATCTTCATCTACGGCGCGGCCCTCGTCTACGGCGCGACCGGCTCGACGAACCTCACGTCGATCTCGTACTTCCTCGGCACCAACGTGCTTTTACGCCCGGGCCTGCTCTACGCCGGGGGCGCGCTGCTGCTCGTCGGTTTCGCCTTCAAGGTCGCCGCAGTGCCCTTCCACCTCTGGTCGCCCGACGTCTACGAGGGGGCGCCCACGCCGGTCACCGGTTTCATGGCCGCGGTTGTGAAGGTCGGCGCCTTCGCGGCGCTCGTGCGCGTACTCATCTCGTCGCTCGGCACCCAGCTCGACACCTGGCGCCCCATCCTGTGGGTCCTCGTCGTCCTGACGACGGTCGTCGGCGCGAGCCTCGCGATCGTGCAGCGCAACGCCAAGCGCATGCTCGCGTACTCGTCGATTAACCACGCCGGCTTCATCCTGCTCGGCGTGTGGGCCGGCACGATCCGCGGCACGGCGGCCACGCTGTTCTACGTGATGACCTACGCGCCCGTCGTGGTGGCGAGCTTCGCCGTGGTGACCCTGGTCGGCGGCGTCGGCGACGAGCACCACTCGATCGAGTACTACCGCGGCCTCGCGCGGCGCCAGCCCTGGCTCGGTGGCGCCCTGGCGGTGCTGCTGCTCAGCCAGCTCGGGGTGCCGCTCACGACCGGCTTCTACGCGAAGTTTGCGGTGCTGGCCTCGGTCGTGGACGCCGGCGGCGGATCGCTCGCGATCATTGCGCTGCTCAGTGCGGCCATCGCCGCCTTCTTCTATCTCCGTTGGGCCATGACGCTCTACGCCGACGACGACGTCGAGGGTGTTCGGATTGAGGTGCCGCGTCTCACGGGGGCGGTCATTGGCTTCGGGGTCGCCGTCACCATCCTGTTCGGCGTGTGGCCCGGGCCGCTCGCCACGCTGGCCCAGCACGCGACGGTCCTGTTCACGCCGTGAACCGCGTCGCCGTGGCGACGTGCGCCGGCGTCGACATTGATCCCGACGAACCGATCCTCCTTCGCGCCCTCGCCGAGGCGGGGGTGACGGCCCAGTCGGCCGTCTGGGACGACCCGTCGGTCGAGTGGAACCGCTTCGACCTCGTGGTGATCCGCTCGACGTGGGACTACGCGTCGCGCCGCGACGAGTTCCTCGCCTGGGCCGGGTCCGTCGAGCGCCTCGCCAACCCCTACCCGGTCGTCGAGTACTCCAGTGACAAGCACTACCTGGGCGACCTCGGACGTCGCGGGCACCGAGTCGTGGCGACGACGTTCGTCGACGTGGGTGACGAACCGTCCTTCCCCGGCGGCGACTTCGTGGTGAAGCCCTGCGTCGGCGCCGGCTCCAATGACGTCGAACGGTACCGGCCCGACGAGCACGAGCGGGCCCGAGCCCACGTCGCGCGACTGCACGCCGAGGGCCGCGACGTCATCGTCCAGCCCTACGTCGGCACGGTCGACCAAGTGGGCGAGCGCGCGCTCGTCTACGTCGACGGCGCGTTCAGCCACGCCATGACCAAGGGCGCCCTGCTGAACGTCACGGCGAGCGACCGTGACGCGCGCTACCGGCGCGAGCAGATGAGCCCGGCGCAGGCCGAGCTCGGCGCCGTCGAGGTCGCCGAGGCGGCACTCGCCGGGAGCGGCTTCAGTGACCTCCTCTACGCGCGCGTCGACCTCGTGCGCACCCCGACCGGCTGGGCGATCATGGAGCTCGAACTGGTCGAGCCGTCGCTCTTCCTCGGCCATCACCGGCCGGCCGCCACGGCGCTGGCCGAGGCGATCGCGCGTCGCGTCGGGTAGTTCGGCGATGCCGCTGACCTACGCGCCACCGATCGACGGGTGGCTCGTCAACTGCGGCG
>JAYSQJ010000264.1:0-4432 GCA_043721635.1 Acidimicrobiales bacterium
CAGGTAGAAGAGCCGGGTCTTGTTGCCGAGCACGAGGCCTTCGTTGCCGGCGCGAGCTTCGTACACGCCCCAGGCGAGCAGCGCCAGCACGAACGCCGACGTCGCGCTGACCACTCTTCGCAGTCGCGGATTGGTCGCCAGGTCCGCGACTGCGAGCACGGCCAGCAGGATCATGGCCAGCTCGCACGACGGCATCACGTAGCGCGCGAAGGTGGCGGTCTTCACGAGCGGCAACACGTTCCACACGTGACGGAAGTCCAATGTGTTGAATGCCCCCATTGCCGCGGCCAGCACCCAGGCCCCGAGGAAGATGCGTAGTGGCCGCAATCGACGCCCCAGCATGCCGACGAGCGCGAGCGCGGTGATGCTCGCCGTGAAGTAGCCCCCGATGTCCCAAAAGACGAGGGCCTTGGGATTGACGAGGAGCGTCCCGTAGATGTACGGGTCGAAGAACATGGGGACCTCGTGCACCGACATGTGCGCCACGCCCGCCACGGCGCCAGTATGGATGCCGACGTTGGCAACCTTCGCGAAATCGTAGAACGGGATTAGCACCGGCAGCGCCAGGACCAGGCCGACCAGGCCCGACAGGCCGAGCCGTCGCGCGGCCGTCAGGCGGACGTTGGCGGGCAGGTCGAAAAAACGAATGACGGCCCAGCCCCCGGCGAAAAGGCCGTCGAAGTAGGCGACCTCGGGGAAGCCGGCGTAGATCGACAGGGCGAGGGCGATCGCGGCGACGTACCAGCCCTTGCGCGACCCGTCACGGGCCCCGTCGAAGAGCATCTCGATGCCGAGGACGAGCATTGGCAGGAAGGCAATCGGGTTGAGCACGGAGTTGCCCAGCCACGCGTAGGTGCCGTTGAGGGCGAAGAGGACCCCACCGGCAGTGGCGAACAGCGCCGGGAGTCCCAGGCGCTTCGCGAGTAGGAACGTCGAGACGCCGGCAAGGACTTCAAGGCAGATGTGGAACCACAGCAGGCCGCTCGGCAGGGCGAGCAGGAGGGTGAGCGGGAAGAGGGCCGCCGACTGCATCTCGCCCACGAGGGGCTGGCCGAGCCCCTCAAAATAGTTCCACCAGGGCAGGTGGCCGTGCAGGAGGTCCATGGCCGACAGGTGCCCGAGTGCCTGGGTGATGAAGCCGACGTTCGGATCGATCGCCGGGCGCGCGCACGTCCCGTGGCAGAAGACCTGGGAGATGTTGGCCGTCCAAGAGATGGTGTTCGAGTCGGCGAATCCCGTGAGGTAGGCCGCGTTGGCGACGAGCACCGCGAGGATGATCAGCAGGACCGCCGTGGAGTTCGGGGGAAGGCGCCGGTAGAAGACCTTGACGCGGTCCCAGGCTGTGGTCACGACCTCAGGCTACAAGAGTCGTTGATTTCATCAGTGGGTTCGCCGGTTGGGCAGGTAGTAGATCTGCTCGCCCAACATCAGCAGGGCCTCGGGGAAGTAGGGGTCGCGAAAGGTTCCAAAGATGTCCCAGCGCCGGATGAAACGATTGCGGTCCTCCAGCGGATCGAGGTCCCCTCGTGAGGAACTGACGTGGTGGTACAGGCGCACGTCGGGGTCGTAGAGCACGCTGCGACCCTCCAACTGGCCGCGCAGACAGATGTCGACGTCGTTCATCGTGACCTTCAGCTGCTCGTCCATGCCGCCCAGGTGTTCCCAGAACTCGCGGTTCACCATCTGCACGGCACCGGTGACGGCGGCCACGTCGCGTACCGCGGTCGTGAACTGGTCGACGTGGGGGTAGTTGGAATCGGTGCGCAGGTGCTGGGGGTACGGGGCGATGACGATGCTCTCGTGCTCCCGACGCCCGTCTTGGTCCAAGAGGCAGGCGCCGACGAAGCCGACGTCGGGCAGTGAAACCAGCGAGACCATCCGCTCCAACCAGTCGGGGGTCGCCAGGATTGTGTCGTTGTTGAGGGTCACGACGAAGTCGGCACTCGAGTGGCTCACGCCGCGATTGACGATCTTGGCGTAGTTGAAGCGCCCTGGGCACGGGACCACTCGGTACTTCGTCGTGGCGAAGTAGGCGAGGGTCTCAGGTTGAACCGAGTCATTGTCGAGGATGATGATGTCGTAGTTCTGGTAGGTGGTCTCTTGTTCGATGGCCTCGATGCACTGGCGCACGAGGTCCACCCGGTCGCGCGTCGGGATCACGATGTCGATCGACGGCGCCGGCGCCGGCACGTCCAGGAGCCAGCGCGCGACGCCGTCCAGGGGCCCTGGCACGACGGTGCCCGACCATCCTCGACGCTCGAGCGCGACCTTGACGACCCGCTGCGTGTCGTCGTTGATGTGTGCGCCGGCGAAGGTGAAGGCCGGCCGTCCGGCCGGCAGGAGGAGGTTGACGTGGCGGAACGTGGCGCTCAGTTCGCTCAGGCGTAGGTAGAGGTCGTGCTCGAAGGCCCGTCCGGCCGTTGGGTCGAAGCCGCCGCCGCTGCGCAGCGCCGAAACACGTAATAATGCCGGGCGACCGACGGCGTTGTAGCTGAGCAGGGTGTGAAAGCCCACCGAGGAGCTCTTGAAGATTGGCGCCATCTCATTCGGGCCGAACTCGTCGGCGAAGACGACGTCGTCCTGGGGCGTCGCGCTATTCAAGAGGGCGGTCAGCGTCGTGTCGCGGTCGTCGGCGCTGCGAGTCGAGTCGATGATGAGCAGCCACGTTGACGACGTCTGGGCGACTGCGGCATTCAATGAGTCGACAGTGTCCGACGGAGCGGTCGTCTCATCCACCACGACGACGGTCACGTCGTCGACGTTGAGTTCCTCGGTGGCGGCCTTGACGTACTGGTCGGCGAACTTGGCCTTGAAGTTGGCGGGGAAGACCTTCGTCGTCGGTGCCGACGCAGCGACCACTACCCCGGTCTTCGCGGGCTCCGAGCGCAACCTTCGAACGACCTGCAGGAGCGGCCGCCCGAACAAACGGGCCACCTTGTAGCGGATCGTGTTCTCGCCGAGCATCCGCCCGAGGGTCCGTTGCAGTCTGGTGCCCGACATCGCGCGCATGTCGCCGTGGAACGAGGCCCAGCGGCGCTTCATCTCCTTGTTGGTGATGACGATCTGGTTGGAGGTCCCGTCGAGGTCGAAACGCTGGAAGGTTGGCACGCGGCAAGGCTTTCGTTCGGGAGTCGGCAAACGTAGGAATCTACGTATCACGACAAATTTAGTGTTTGAACGGATGTCTTGCGGTCAGCGTCAGTAGGTGAACCGCGAATGGTGCCCTGGTGATGTCTCCAGGTCGCCGTCGCACCTCGAATCGGTTGCGTGGGGCATCCCATGTTACATTGCGCTAATCAATTTTTTCCAACGAAGGTGATAGCACCAGGAAGAGGTATCCGATGTCTGACGAGGCCGACGCAATGGAAGGCCCCTCGGGGGAGAACGACCTGCGTCACGGGGTCTTGGGCCTCTTCGATTCGGTCATCATGGGGGTGGCGGGTTCGGCCCCGGGCTATTCGATCGCCGCCACGACCGCGGTGTTGTTCGTGACCGTCCTCTACGGTGGGGCCGCCGCACTGCTCTACTGCGGCATCTTCATGTTCGGGATCGTCTTCGCCTTCAGCTACCTCAGCCGAGACGACTCGCATGCGGGCGCGGCCTACTCCTGGGTGCGCCGAGCGATCCACCCGGTGCTCGGCTACCTGTCGGGCTGGGCGCTGATCGTCTCCGCGCTGATCTTCATGGTGATCGCGACGTTCCCGGCGGGAGGCAGCGTCATCAGCATCTTCACGTCGGCCACGCCCAATAAGACGCTCGTCACGGTCATTGGCGCGGTCTTCTTCATGTTGATGGTTGGTGCGGTGGCGGCCGGCGTGACGGTGACGGTGAAGGTGCAGATCATCATGTCCACCATCGAGGTCGCCCTGTTGGTGCTCTTCGCGGCGCTCGCTCTGTTCCACGCCCACCACGTGACGGCTTTTTCGTGGCACTGGTTCTCGCCTTCGGTCTTCCACGACAAGGGCTCGGGGACCTTCGCGGCGGGAGCGCTCATTGCGGCCTTCTTCTACTGGGGATGGGACGTGACGGCGAACCTCAATGAGGAGACCAAGAAGCCGCCGACGACCTCGGGTCGGGGAGGCGTCATCGGCGTCATCATCGTCTTTCTCCTCTTCGAGGTGTTCACGGTGTCGACCAACCTCGTCCTGACCCCGGCCCAGCTGCAGGACCCCAACAACTCGTCGAACATCCTGGCGATTCTCGGTCAGGCCGTGTGGCACGGCTGGGGCGGCAAACTCCTCATCCTGTCGGTCGTACTCTCCACGGTGGCGACCCTCGAGACCACGTTGATCCAAGTGACGCGCACCCTCTTCACGATGGGACGCGACCACACGCTGCCCAAGAGCCTGGGTCTGATCCACAAGGTGCGAAAGACCCCGGTCGTGGCGACCGCGACCGTGGCGGTGTTCTCGCTGCTGCTGTTCGTCGCGAG
>JAYSQJ010000265.1:0-2014 GCA_043721635.1 Acidimicrobiales bacterium
ACGACGGGACGACCGAAGGGCGTCGTGCGCGACAACGGCGGCCACGCCGTCGCGCTGCACTGGAGCATGACGAACATCTACGACACCAACCCCGGCGAGGTCTTCTGGGCGGCGTCGGACGTGGGCTGGGTCGTCGGCCACTCCTACATCGTGTACGGACCGCTGCTGGCGGGCGCCACGACCATCCTCTACGAGGGTAAGCCCGTCGGGACGCCCGACGCGGGAGCCTACTGGCGCGTGATTGCCGAGTACGGCGTGACGGCCCTCTTCACCGCGCCGACGGGCTTTCGGGCCGTGAAGCGCGAGGACCCGACGGGGTCCCTGCTCGCGCAGTACGACCTGTCGAAGTTCCGCTGCCTCTTCCTCGCCGGCGAGCGGCTCGACCCCGAGACCTACACGTGGGCCAGCGACCTGCTCGGCGTGCCGGTCATCGACCACTGGTGGCAGACCGAGACGGGTTGGCCGATCGCGGCGAACATGATGGGACTCGACCCAATGGCCGTCAAGGCCGGCTCGCCGACGGTGCCCGTGCCGGGCTACGACGTGCGGATCGTGGACGAGGGCGGCGTCGCCGTGGCCAGCGGCACCGAGGGGTACATCGTGATCCACACGCCGATGCCGCCGGGTTGCACCTCGCGGATCTGGGGTGACGACGACAAGTTCTTCGAGGCCTACCTCAGCCAGATCCCGGGCTTCTACCTCACGGGCGACGGCGGCCACTTCGACGACGACGGCTACCTCTTCGTGATGGGCCGGGTCGACGACGTCATCAACGTCGCCGGTCACCGCCTGTCGACCGGGGAGATCGAGGAGATCCTGGCGGCCCACCCCGACGTCGCCGAGTGCGCCGTCATTGGCGTCGTCGACGAACTCAAGGGCCACGTCCCGCGCGGCCTCGTCGTGTTGAAGGCCGGCGTCGAGCGCGACCACGCGTCAATCGCTCGGGAGCTCATTGCGCTCGTGCGCGACCGGTTGGGGGCTGTCGCCTCACTGCGTCAGGTCGACGTGGTCGCGGCGTTGCCCAAGACGAGGTCCGGCAAGGTGCTGCGAAAGTCGATGCGCGCGATCGCCGACGGCGTCGAGGCACCCGTGCCGTCGACCATCGACGATCCCGCGGCGCTGGACGCCCTGAGGTCGGTGCTGCGACCCGAGTCGGCCTAACTCGCGTCGCGGCCCGAGGGGACGATGACGAGCGGGACTCTCGAGCGCTCGGCGAGCTGCAGGCTGGTGCTGCCGAGCAGAAGCCCGGCGTGCACGCTCTGGCCGCGCGAGCCCACGACCAGGAGGTCGGCGGCGACGGGCTCGTCGGCCGCTCGCAGCAGGACCGAGCAGGCGTCGCCGTCGGTGACGTGCCAGCGCCAGCGAGTCGGCGCGAGGTCGAACTCGGCGGCGAGCTGGTGGACCGACCTCAGCAGGTCGGACGAGACGCTCTGGCCCTCGAGGCGCGAGAGGAGACCCACGGCGTGCACGAGCACCACGTCGGCCCCGATCTGTTGGGCGACCGCGAAGGCCCACCGGACGGCGACGGTCGCCGGCTCGGAGCCGTCGTAGCCCACAGCGATGGTGTTGAGTGGCTTGGTCATAGGAAGTCCTCTCCCGGGTCGGTGCCGAGTGCCACGCGTAGCGCGGTACCCCTGTGCATCTCGGCGCGGCGCACCTCGTCGAGGCCGAATCCGCCCGAGGTCGGTTCCTCGGGTCGGAAATCGCTGCCGAGCACTTGGCCGAGCATTGCGGCGACCGAGAGGCGCAGGGCGTTGAGGTCGTAGCCGCCCTCGAGGAAGAAGGCGAGTCGGCCCGGTCCGGGGGCGTAGCCGGCGGCCATTCGCGCGAGGGCGGCGAAGTCGCCCCCCGAGAGCGCCAGCTCGGCGAGCGGGTCGGCCCGGTGGGCGTCGAAGCCGGCCGACACCAGCACCCACGTCGGGGCGAACTGGTCGATCACCGGAGCGGCCACCTCGTCGAGCGCGCGTCGCGCGACGTCGCCGGTCGCTCCGGCCGGCAGAGGGAGGTTCACGGT
>JAYSQJ010000266.1:0-3811 GCA_043721635.1 Acidimicrobiales bacterium
AGCGGGTCATTGGCCACGATGATCGGCATGTTGGTCTCGTACTCGAGGCGCGCGGCGATCCCCGCCAGCAGCGCGCCGCCACCGGTCAGGACGATTCCCTGCTCCATCAGGTCTGATGAGAGCTCCGGCGGGGTGCGGTCGAGGGTCACCTTGACGGCGTCGACGATGGCCTGCACGGGCTCTTCCATGGCCTTGCGAATCTGCTCAGTGGAGATGATGACGGTCTTGGGCAGACCGGTGACGAGGTCGCGGCCGCGGATCTCGGCGCGCAACTCTTCCTCGAGCGGGTACGCCGAGCCGAGCTGGATCTTGATCTCCTCGGCGGTGCGCTCACCGAGGGCCAACTGGAACTCCTTCTTGACGTAGGCAATCAGCGCCTCGTCCAGCTCGTCGCCGCCGACGCGGATCGACTGGCTCGTCACGATGCCGCCGAGCGAGATGACGGCGACCTCCGTCGTGCCGCCACCGATGTCGACGACCATGTTGCCGGTCGGCTCGTGGATGGGCAGCCCCGCACCGATGGCCGCGGCCATCGGCTCTTCGATGATGTAGGCCTTGCGCGCCCCGGCGAACTCGGCCGCCTCCATGACCGCGCGCTGTTCGACGCCGGTGATGCCCGACGGAACGCAGATCACCATGCGGGGCTTCGCGAAACGGCGTTGGTGCACGCGGTGAATGAAGTATCGAAGCATCTTCTCGCAGATCTCGAAGTCGGCGATCACGCCGTCCTTCAGGGGCCGAATCGCCTGGATGTTGCTCGGGGTGCGCCCGATCATGCGCTTGGCCTCGGCGCCGACGGCGAGGGGCTTGCCGTCCTTCACGTCGACGGCGACGACCGAGGGCTCGTTCAGGACGATGCCCCGACCCCGCACGTAGACGAGCGTGTTGGCGGTGCCGAGGTCGACCGCCATGTCGCGACCCAGGAGAGAAAACCGACTATCGACCATAGAGACCCTTTAACGAGGGCTCCGACGCAGGCCCTCTTCCAAGGACAAGGCTAGGGCATGATCGCCTCGGGCGGCCAGTGGCGGGGTCTAAGCCAGACTTGGAAAGAAGTTTGCGATCTCGCGTGCGGCCGATTCGGACGAGTCCGATCCGTGAACGAGATTCTCCCGCAGGTCCGAAGCGAGATCGCCGCGAATCGTTCCGGGCGCCGCCGCCAGCGAATTCGTGGCGCCCATGAGGCCCCGAACGACCTTCCAGGTCTCTTCGGGACCTTCGACGACCATCACGAACAGTGGGCTGCGGGTAATGAACGCCACGAGGGCCACGTAGAAGGGCTGGCCCGCGTGCTCGGCGTAGTGGCGCTGGGCGGTCACCGTGTCGATGGTGCGAAGTTCGGCGGCGACGACGCGCAGTCCCTTGGCCTCGAGGCGCCCGACGATCTCACCGATGAGCCGTCGCTCGACACCATCGGGCTTCACGATGACGAGAGTTCTATCCACGACGAGCCAATCTACCAGTCTCGGTCCAAGTGCCTCGAGACCACACGCATCACCTCGCCGCGGACCTCGGCCACGAGGTACAGGCTCCCGGCGACGACGATGAGGTCCTCGTCGGTCGACCGCTCTCGCGCGTGAGCCAACGCAATCGTGCCGCTCGGATGCTCGTACGCGACGCCGCCCCTCCGTCGCACCGCGTCCGCGACCTCGCTCGCCGGAACGGCTCGCGGTGAGTGCGGCGCGCAGCAGTGAAATTCGGTGAAGCCGAGACTGACGAGTGGCTCGACCATGTCGTCAACGACGCGCCCGCTCAGCATGCCGATCACGCAGCGCCGTTCGCCCTCGACGTGGAAGGCGCCGTCGAGCGTGGCGACGAGCGCCTTCACGCCGGCCGGATTGTGAGCACCGTCGACGACAATCATCGGCTTGCGCGCGATGAGCTCCATTCGCCCGGGCATCCGCGCTCGGGCGAACGTCGAAGCGACAACCTCGGCGCCCAGCGCCCGGCCCAGGAAGGCCTCCGCGGCGACGATCGCCGTGGCGGCGTTGACGCCTTGATGGATTCCGTGTAGGGACACCAGCACGTCCTCGTAGTGGTCGAAGGGCGTCGTGAGCGTGATCGCCCGACCACCCAAGGCCAGTTCATTGCGCTCGAGGACGAAGGAGTCGCCGAGCAGCCAGAGAGTGGCTCCGATGGTCGCGGCCCGGCTCCGGGCGATCTCGACGACGACGGCGTTCGTGGTCGACACGATGGCGATACCGGAGGGTCGAAAGATTCCGACCTTGTCGCTGGCGATGGCTCCAATCGTTGGTCCGAGGACGGCGGTGTGGTCCAGGTCCACGTTCGTCAGGACCGCCACGTCACTTTCGATCACGTTGGTGGAGTCCCACGTCCCACCCATGCCGACCTCGATCACCGCGACGTCGACCCCCTCGTCGGAGAAGTGCAGAAACGCCGCCGCGGTCAGCAGTTCGAACCGGGTGAGGGCCACTGCGCTCACCGACTCCACGTCGGCCAGGCGCCCCAGCAACGTAATGAGCTCCTCGTCGTCGATCGGCTCACCGTTGACGGCGATCCGCTCGTTCACCGCGTGAAGGTCGGGGCTCGTGAACGCCCCCACCCGGAGCCCCGTCGCGCAGAGCAGCGCGGCGATCAGGGTCGTCGTCGTGCCTTTGCCGTTGGTCCCGGTCACGTGGATCGAGGGGTAGTCCGATTGGGGGTCGGCCAGCAGGGCCAGGGTGTCGAGGACGGGCTGGAGCGTGGGAACGGACTGGCGATTGGGCGCGACCCGCTCGAAGTCGACGTGCGACTCGAGCCAGGCCAATGCGTCTACGTACTTGGTGAACCGCACGGACTAGCTCGCGCGACGGGTTCGCGGCGCCTTTCGCATTTCGTAGGTGGGAGCGATCTTGTCACGGACGGACTCCACACTGACGACGCACTTGACCACGTCGGTGCGCCCGGGCACGTCGTACATCGCCTCGAGCAGCACACTCTCGAGGATGGAGCGAAGTCCCCGCGCACCCGTGCCGCGCTCCAGGGCGAGGTCGGCGATCGCCTCGAGGGCCTCGTCCTCGATGACGAGCTCGACGCCGTCCATCGCGAGCACCTGCTGGAACTGTTTCACCAGCGAGTTCTTCGGCTCGGTCAACACCTTGATCAGCGTGTCGCGGTCGAGCTGCTGGACGGCACTGACGATCGGCAGTCGGCCGATGAACTCAGGGATGAGTCCGAACTTCACCAGGTCCTCGGGCAGGGCGTGACGGAACAGTTCGATGTCGCCCTTGCGCTTGGACTCGACCGGTTGGTTGAAGCCCATCGACTTCTTGCCGAGTCGACGCTCGATGATCTCCTCGAGTCCGGCGAAGGCACCACCGCAGACGAACAGGATGTTGGCGGTGTCGATGTTGATGAACTCCTGGTGCGGGTGCTTGCGACCACCCTGGGGCGGCACGCTCGCCACGGTGCCTTCGAGGATCTTGAGTAACGCCTGCTGGACCCCCTCACCCGACACGTCACGGGTGATCGAGGGGTTCTCCGACTTGCGGGCGATCTTGTCGATCTCGTCGATGTAGATGATGCCGCGTTCGGCGCGCTTGACGTCGAAGTCGGCGGCCGAGAGCAACTTCAGGAGGATGTTCTCGACGTCCTCGCCCACGTAGCCCGCCTCGGTGAGCGCGGTGGCGTCGGCGATTGCGAAGGGGACGTTGAGCATTCGCGCCAGTGTCTGGGCGAGGAAGGTCTTGCCACAACCGGTCGGCCCGAGCAGCAGGACGTTGGACTTGGCGACTTCCACGTCGTCGTCGTGCAGCGGGCCGGTCTGGATGCGCTTGTAGTGGTTGTAGACGGCCACCGAGAGGATCTTCTT
>JAYSQJ010000267.1:0-2687 GCA_043721635.1 Acidimicrobiales bacterium
TCCGACCACGTCGAGCACCACCAGCACGAGCACCACGACCTCGACAATTCCCAGCTCGACGAGTAGCTCGTCGTCATCGTCGACGACGACCAAGTCCACGCTGTCGACCACGACCATCCGTCACCACGGGCCACCGCCCCTCGGGCGATGCCTCGTGCTCGAGGTCGGCGACTCGGTCGGCAACGACCTCGGGTGGGGACTGGCGCGCGAGTTAAGGACGACCCGCGGCTTGACGCTCGTCCAGATGGACAAGTCGTCCAGCGGCCTCACGACCCCGTGGTTCTACGACTGGCCGACGCGCATGACCGAGTTCCTCCACCAGTACCGACCGCACCTCGTGATCGTCGCCTTCGGCGCAAACGACGAGCAGAACATGACGGTCGCCGGCCACGTCGTGGCTTTCGGCTCGGCCCCGTGGGTGGCGGCCTACAAGGCCCAGATCCGGCGCATCGCCCTCGCGGCGAACCGGGCCCACAGCTACGTGCTGTGGATTGGCATGCCGGTCATGGGACCGAACTACTACCGCCAGAACATGGTCTTTCTCAACTCGCTCTACGCCCGTTACGCCCCGTCGGTGCCGGGGGTCACGTTCCTGCCGACCTGGCGGCTCTTCGCCGGTCCCCGCGGCCAGTTCCTGGCGAGCGCGCGAGTGAACGGCGTACCGACCGTGCTGCGCTCGAGCGACGGCGTGCACTTCAGCTACGTGGGCGAGAACGCCTTCGCGACGTACGTGGCGCGCCAGATCGCCTCGATCTACCACGTGGTCCTCGCCCCGAGCGCGCCGATGACGCTGACCCCGTAGGGGTACCGTCAGCTCACGTGGGCCAGGTGCCCGACGATGATCGTCGCGTCCACCGAGACCGCGAGGCAGAGCAAGAGGAGCAGCGCCACGGACGTGGGGTCGCCGTCGAGGCGCGCGGAGCGCCGTATCGGGTTCTCCAGCAGGTGGTACGACAGCGCGGCGCAGGCGAAGGCCCCGGCGACCTCGAGCACCCTCGCTGCGGCCGAGGTGGGCGGGTGGACCATCTGGAGGGGCAGCATCAGCCACGCGTAGTGCCACAGGTACAGCCCGTAGGAGATGTCGCCGACGTAGCGACACGCTCGCCACGCCAACCACTTCGCCGGGCCGTTGGCGGCACTGGCCTGACCGGTCCAGAGCAGCACCGCCGTCGCGCCGCAGGGCCACCAGGCGAGCACCCCGGGGTAGACGCTGGTGGCGTTCAGTCGTGCGACGGCGAGGCCGAGCACGACGAGCGCGAGCAGCGCGAGCGCCGTGTTGAGGCGCGGCGTGCGCCGGGCCCAGGCGCTCGGCACCAGCACCACCAGCCCCCCGAGGCCAATCTCCCAAAAGCGGGTGAAGGGCGAGTAGTAGGCCGAGATCGGATTGATCGGCGTGAGGTGCCAGGACCACCACGCCGAGGCGGCGATCCCCGCGACGAGGATGGTGGCGAGCGAGCTAACGCGGTGGCGCAGTGGCGCGAGCCACGTGAGCGAGAAGACCACGAGGGGGAAGAACAGGTAGAACTGCTCCTCCACCGCGAGGGACCAGTAGTGCGTGACGAGCGACGGCGCGATCCCCGGGATGAAGTAGTTGGCGCTCGTGTGGATGAGCCGGAAATTGGCCGAGAAGAGCGCCGCCCAGCGCACGTCGCCCAGCAGCATCGGGTCGAAGTTCGTGCCCAGTAGCGCGTAGGCCGCCACGGCCGTCGTTGCGAGCACGACGGTGGCCGCCGGCACGATCCTGCGGATGCGGCGTGCGTAGAACCGGCCGAGGTTGCGCCGAACATCGCGTGGTGCCTGGCGCTGCAGCAGTCCGGTGATCACGAAGCCGCTGATCACGAAGAAGACGTCGACGCCGATGTACCCACCCTCGAATCCCGGGACCCTCGCGTGCGCGAAGATGACGAGCACGACCGCCACGGCGCGCAGCCCCTGGATGTCCGGGCGAAAGAATCGCTTCGCGGTGGCACTTCGCAGGTCGAGGACGTCGGCACCCCGATGGGGATCGTTGGAGTCGGCGTCCATCACGAATTCGAGAGTAGTTGGCGGACCTGGCTCACGGTGTGGAATGACCACGCGGCGCCGCACCGACCGACGTGGACCACGACGACCCGGTCTCAGTCGTCCTTCGCCGTCTCGGGTCCGAAGGCGTGACGGCCCCGTTGGGTGGCGACGTGCACGCCGTCGTCGCGTAGTTCTGACGCCGTGCCGAGCGCGGCTGACCCGAACTTCTGGCGCACCTCGTCGACGGCGTCACGCAGCGCCTCGTACCCGACCTGGCGCTCGCGCGACACGGCCTCGGCCTGCTCGCGCGCGTCACCCGATGAGGGGTCCAGGCCGAAGGTCAGCTGCAGCACGTTGTCGGCGCGTTGGAGGAACGACGACGCGTGGACGCCGAGCAGCCGCACGGCGTGGGGGTACTCGATCGACTGGAACAGGGCAGTCGCGATCGCCAGGACCCCGTACTCGTCGTCAATGCCGAAGGACAGCGTCTGGGCGCGGCTCACGCTCGTGAGATCGTCGTAGCGAACGACGACGGTGATCGTGCGCGCGACCCGTCCGGCACTGCGCAGGGCCCGGGCGACGATCGCCGCGTGGCCCTTCGCGGCCTCGAGGACCTCGTCGAGGCCCGAGAGCGACTTGGCGAAGGTCTGGTCGTGGCCGGCGGACTTGACGACCCGGTTGAC
>JAYSQJ010000268.1:0-6396 GCA_043721635.1 Acidimicrobiales bacterium
ACCGGGCGCTCCTACGATCGACGCTCGATGAAGGCCCAGATGAAGGTCGCCGACAAGTCCGGGGCCCGCCTCGCGCTGCTCGTCGGCCCCCTGGAGCAGGCCGCCGGCGAGGTTACGATTAGGGACCTGCGCAGCGCTGACTTCGAGCAACGCCAGCGCACGGTGGCCCGAGACGCGCTCGCGCTCGCGGTCTCGAACCTACTGAACGATTGAAGTGACGATGATGAACTACGAAGCCACGAGCCTGCGCGACCTGCTGTGCGCCTCGATCGACCAGTCCCACGTCGGTCGCTCGATCAGCGTCTGCGGCTGGGTCGCCAAACGTCGCGAGCACGGTGAGCACCTGGCGTTCCTCGACATCCGCGACCGCTCGGGACTCGTCCAGGCCGTCGTGGAGGGATCGCTCGACGTGCGCAGCGAGTACGTCGTGCGCGTCACCGGCACCGTCACTCCCCGGCCCGAGGGCACCGTCAACGACCGGCTGGCCACCGGCCGGGTCGAGCTGACGGACTGCGTGGTGGAGATTCTCTCGGCCGCTGAGCCGCCGCCGTTCCAGCTCGACGACCGCACCGACGTCGACGAGCAGGTGCGACTGCGCTACCGATACCTCGACCTGCGCCGTGAGCAGATGCAGCGCAACCTGCGCCTGCGCGCCGTCGTGAACGCGGCCCTGCGCCGGGCCATGGACGACCAGGGCTTCTGCGAGGTCGAGACGCCCCTGCTCTGGGCCCCGACGCCCGAGGGCGCGCGCGAGTTCGTGGTCCCCTCGCGACTGCACCCCGGCGAGTTCTACGTCCTGCCCCAGAGCCCCCAGATCGCCAAGCAACTCCTGATGGTGGGCGGCTTCGACCGGTACTACCAGATCGCGCGCTGCCTGCGCGACGAGGACCTGCGCGCCGACCGCCAGTTCGAGTTCACGCAACTGGACCTGGAGGCCAGCTTCGTGACCCAGGACGACGTGCTCGGCTTCGTGTCGCGCGCCGTGCTCGCCGCCGCCGAGGCCGCGACCGGCGTGCGTCCGGACACCATCCCCTCGATGACCTGGGCGCAGGCCCGGGACCGCTACGGCACCGACAAGCCCGACCTGCGCTTCGAGATGACCCTCCAGGACCTCTCGGAGGTCTTCGCCGACACCGGGGTGAAGGCCTTCTCGGCCCCGGTCGTGAAGGCAATGCGCGTGCCCGGCGGCGCGAGCTTCTCGCGCGGCCGCCTCGACCAGTTGACCGAGCAGGCCAAGTCCCTCGGCGCGAAGGGCCTCGCGTGGTTTCGCATCACCGACGAGGGCCTCGACTCGCCGCTTGCGAGGTTCCTCAGCGAGACCGAGGCGGCCGCCCTCGGCGCCGTCGACGGTGCGCGGGTCGGCGACATCGTGCTCTGTGTCGCCGACGAGTACGCAACGGCCTGCAAGGTGCTCGGGGCGCTGCGCGTCGAGCTCGGCTCGCTGCCGGTCGGCGAGGGGCCTCAGTGCTACGTCTGGGTCACCGAGTTCCCGATGTTCGAGGGCCTCGACGAGGACGGCCACCTCCAGGCGGCCCACCACCCGTTCACGATGCCCCACCCCGACGACCTCGGTCTCATCGAGACCGAACCGCTGAGCGTGCGCTCCCAGGCCTACGACCTCGTCCTGAACGGCTGGGAGCTCGGGAGCGGCTCGGTGCGGATCCACCGCGCCGACGTCCAGCGCCGGATCTTCACCGCGCTCGGCATCAGCGACGACGAGGCCGAGAGCCGTTTCGGCTTCCTGCTCGGCGCCTTTCGCTACGGCGCGCCGCCCCACGCCGGCTTCGCCTTCGGCATCGACCGGTTGGTGGCGATCTTCGCGGGCGAGGAGAACATCCGCGAGGTGATCGCCTACCCGAAGACCCAGTCCGGCGCCGACCTCATGACCGGCGCGCCCAAGAGCATCACCGAGCGTCAACTCCGCGACCTGCGGATCACGTCGGCGCCGAAGGGCTAGCCACGTCACTCTTCGACGACGCCGTCGCCCAGCGCCTGCGCCAGGCGGCCCCGCTGGCCGACCTGCTGCGCCCGAGGACCCTCGATGAGCTCGTGGGCCAGGACCACCTGGTCGGGCCCGACGGGCCGCTGCGTCGTTTCGTCGAGGCCCGCCAGCTCTCCTCGATGATCCTCTGGGGTCCGGCCGGCACCGGCAAGACGACGCTCGCGCGGATCATCGCGACGGCCGCCGGCTACGCCACCGAGAGCCTCTCGGCCGTGACCAGCGGCGTGAAGGACGTGCGCGAGGCGCTGGTGCGCGCCCACGAGCGCCTGGGCCAGCACGACCAGCGGACCGTCTTGTTCATCGACGAGGTTCACCGCTTCAACAAGTCCCAGCAGGACCTCCTGCTACCCGCGACCGAGACCGGCCAGGTGGTACTGATCGGCGCTACGACCGAGAACCCCTACTTCGAGGTGAACGCCGCCCTGATGAGCCGCTCGACGCTGTGGCGACTGCGCAGTCTGGCCGCGAGCGACCTGGGCGTCCTCGTGCGCCGCGGCCTCGAGTTGCGCCAGGCCGCGATCACCGACGAGGCGCTCGAGGCGGTCACCTCGTCGGCCGACGGCGACGCTCGGGTGGCGCTCACGACGCTCGACACCGCGATCATCTTGGCGCGCGCCGACGGCTCCGACAACAATCTGGTCGACGTGGCCCACGTCGCCCGGGCCCGCGACGGGCGTCTCTACCACCAGTCGCGCGACACCCATTTCGACCAGATCAGTGCCTTCATTAAGTCAGTGCGTGGCTCGGACCCCGACGGTGCGCTCTACTGGCTGGTCACGATGCTCGAGGCCGGCGAGAGCCCCCGTTTCCTGGCGCGCCGGCTCGTGATCCTCGCTTCGGAGGACATTGGTCTCGCCGACCCGATGGGCCTCGTGCTCGCCGACGCCGCCGCGCGCACCGTCGAGTTCATTGGACTGCCCGAGGGTCGCCTGACGCTGGCGCACGCGACGATCACGCTCTCGCTCATGCCCAAGAGCAACTCGGTCACCCAGGCGCTCGGCGCCGTCACGCGCGCGGTGCAGGCCAACGGCCTCAGTGAGGTGCCCGACCACCTGCGCGGGTCAAACTACCGCGGAGCCGAGGACCAGGGATTCGGCACCGGCTACCAGTACCCCCACGACCACCCGGGCGGCTGGGTGGCCCAGCAGTACTTGCCCGACTCTCTCGTCGGCTCGTCGTTCTACGACCCCTCGCACTACGGTCGCGAGCGTGCCCTGGTTGAGCAGTGGCGTGCGACCATGAGCCTCGACGACCAGGCCAAACCAGGCCCGACGGTAGAGTGATGTGCGTGGAAGCCGCCCAACTCCGTTCCATTTTCCTGGACTACTTCGCCGACAACGGACACACGATCGTGCCCTCGGCGAGCCTGATCCCCCACGACCAGTCGCTGCTCTTCACCGTGGCGGGGATGGTGCCCTTCAAGCCTTACTTCACCGACGAGGAGCCGGCGCCGTTTCCGAGGGCCGTCTCGGTGCAGAAGTGTTTTCGCACCGTCGACATCGACATCATCGGCACGACCCAGCGCCATCTGACGTTCTTCGAGATGATGGGCAACTTTTCCTTCGGCGACTACTTCAAGGAGGGCGCCATCCGCTTCGCGTGGGGCCTGATCACCGAGGGTTTCGGCCTCGATCCCGACCGGCTGTGGGTGACGGTGCACACCTCCGACGACCAGGCCGAAGAGCTCTGGCGCGACCTCATTGGCGTGGCGCCCGAGCGCATCCAGCGCCTTGACGAGGACAACTTCTGGGCCATGGGCGAGACCGGTCCGTGTGGGCCGAGCTCGGAGATCTTCTACGACAAGGGAGCTGAATTCGGCGCCGACGGGGGACCGGCCCTCGGCGGCGAGGACCGTTTCGTCGAGTTCTGGAACCTCGTCTTCACGCAGTACGAGAAGGGGCTCGGCGGGTCGCTGACCGAGCTGCCCAAGAAGAACATCGACACGGGGGCCGGCTTCGAGCGCTGTTTGGCGATACTGAACGGCGTGGAGTCGGTCTTCGCGACCGACCTGTTCGCCCCACTACTCGAGACCGCCTCGCGGGCATTGAAGGTCCCCTACGGGACCCACGAGGAGACCGACGTCCTGATTCGCCGAGTCGCCGACCACGGCCGCGCGATGACGATGCTGGTCGCCGACGGGGTGTTGCCCTCGAACGAGGGCCGCGGCTACGTGCTGCGTCGCATCATCCGCCGGGCCATCCTCGCGGCCCGGCGCGCGGGGTCGGAGGCGTCACTCACGGCTGCCCTGGTCGAGGCGACGATCCAGAAGATGGGCCCGGCCTACCCGGTGCTCGTGAAGGACCGCGACCTCATCGTCGAGGTGCTCGAGCGCGAGGAGGCCGGCTTCGCGCGGACACTGCGCACCGGCATGTCGCTGCTCGACGAGGCCCGCGACGAGGTCGTGGCCGCCCGGTCGACCGTATTCCCGGGCGACGTGGCCTTCAAGCTCCACGACACCCACGGCTTTCCGATCGAGCTGACGAGTGAGATCGTCGCCGAGTCGGGGCTCGTCGTGGAGCGTCCGGCCTTCGACGCGGCGATGGCCGCCCAGCGCGAGCGGGCCCGCGCGAAGGCCAAGACGCTGAACGTCGCCGACGACTCGCAGTACATGGAGCTCGTGGAGCGAAACGGGACGACCGAGTTCGTCGGGCGCGACGTCACGCGCTACAGCGTCGAGACCCAGGTGCTGGCGATACTCGCGGGTGAGGGTGGCGTTTCAGAGCTGTTCCTCGACTCGACGCCCTTCTACGCCGAGTCGGGCGGCCAGGTCGGCGACACCGGCACGATCGTCACCGAGACCGGCCGGTTCGAGGTGCTCGACACCCAGAGCGTCGCCGGTGGGCTCTTCGCCCATCGCGGACGTCTCTCGGGCGAGATCGTGCCCGGCCAGACGGCCGTGGCGACGATCGACCCCGTGCGGCGCGAGGCGACCCGGCGCAACCACACCGCGACGCACCTGCTGCACGCGGGGCTGCGCTCGGTGCTCGGCGACCACGTGCGCCAGCAGGGCTCGTGGGTCGGCCCCGACCGGTTGCGCTTCGACTTCAGCCACGGCGCGGGCGTGCGCGACGAGGAGACCGCGGCGATCCTCACCCTGGTCAACACCGACGTCGTCGCCAACGAGGGCGTCGAGACGATCCAGACGACCAAGTCCGAGGCCGAGACGATGGGCGCGGTCGCCTTCTTCGGCGACAAGTACGGCGACCGGGTCCGCGTCGTACGCGCCGGCTCGCACAGCCTCGAGTTCTGCGGCGGCACCCACGTCGAGCGCCTGGGCGACATCGGCCAGATCCAGATCGTCAGCGAGGCCTCAATCGGGTCCAACACCCGTCGGATCGAGGCCGTGAGCGCCCTCGGCGCTCACCGGCGCAGTCACGAGATGGAGACCGCGCTCGGCACGGTGGCGGCGCTGTTGAAGACGTCCTTCGACGACGTGGTGCCCTCCCTCGAGCGCCTCGTCGGCCAGTTGCGCGACAGCGAGAAGGAGATTTCGTCGCTGCGCCAGGCCCAGCTCTCCGGGCTCGCCGAGCGTTTGCACGCGAGCGCCGAGGGCGACGTGCTCTGCGCTCGCGTCGACGGCTTCACGGGCGACCAACTGCGCACGCTCGCCCAGGACCTGCAACGTCGCGGTCGCCGGGCCGTGGTGCTGGTCGGCGCCAGCGAGGAGAAGGTGGCCATTGCCGTGGCGACCGACGAGACGCTCGACGCCGTCGGCACCGTGAAGGCGCTGGCGTCACTGGTCGGCGGTGGGGGTGGCGGCTCGGCCCGGATCGCCCTGGCTGGAGGGCGCGACCCCGGTGGCATCGACGCCGTCCTGCACGCGGCGGCGGCCCTCTAGGGACCCGTGACGAGGATCCTCGGCATCGATCCCGGCACGAGGCGTTGCGGCATCGCCCTCTCCGACTCGGCCCAGCGCATGGCCTTCCCCCGCCCGTCGGTGCCGAGCGACGACTCGCTCCTCACCGCACTCGCGGCCCTCTTCGAAGAGGAGGACGTCGCCGGCGTCGTCATCGGGCGACCGGTGGCGCTGTCGGGGAACGTGACGGCCAGCACCCGGTTCGCTGACGGTCTGTTCCGCTCGGTCGTCGCCGAGTTCGCCGAGATGCCGGTCGTCCAGTGGGACGAGCGGCTCACGACCCTCGAGGCGCAAAAGTCGCTCACCCAGGCCGGTTTGAGGGCCAAAGACCAGCGAAGCCGCATCGACAGCGCGGCCGCGGTCATCATGCTGCAAAACTATCTGGATGCCCTCCTTTCTGACTAGGCCCCTCGGGCGCGCACTCGCCGCGGGGGCCGTGCTGATGCTGGTCGGCGCCGGCTGGTTCGCCCTGCAGGTCGACCCGATCTTCTCGTCGGCCGGCCCGGTGGTCATCGTCACGGTGCACCCCGGGGACTCG
>JAYSQJ010000269.1:0-1990 GCA_043721635.1 Acidimicrobiales bacterium
CGGCCACCTCGAATAGGGCCAGGCTCGTCGCCTACGTGAGCGCCAAGCAGGTCCTCTGGAACCAGGAATGGTCGCTCTTCGTCAAGTCCGTCGTGTCGTGCGGGGCCTGGGTGGTCAATCTGCTCTGAGGTCCGGTGCCGCCGTGGGCGACGGTCTTCGAGGCAGTTCGAGAGTTTCTCGTAAGGTCGTGGGTGGGAGGACCGGTCGAGTTCCACGACCAGTTCCTACCGGCAAGTGTCTGGACGTGGCGCCGTGCGCCGAAGAGTGGAAAGAGGAGTCATGCCCTACCAGTTCTCGCCCGAGGGCCTCGAGGTCCAAGAGACGGTCAAGCGCTTCATGGAGAGCGTCATTGCGCCCAACGAAGAGACCTACTACAGCCAGCTCGAGGAAGTCGGCATCGACGGGTACCCGCCGGTCCTCGACAAGCTGAAGGCTGCGGCGCTGGAGCGGGGCCTGTGGAACCTCTTCCTCCCGCACCTGAAGTCCGACAGTCCGGGCAAGCCGCTGTCCAACCTCGACTACGCGCCGGTCTCCGAGGCCCTCGGGCGGGTGGGGTTCGCCTCGGAGGCGCTCAACTGCAACGCCCCGGACACGGGCAACATGGAGATCCTGCATCACTTCGGCTCGGACCGGATCAAGGGCGAGTGGCTCGCGCCGCTGCTCGCCGGAGAGATCCGCAGCGCCTTCTCAATGACCGAGCCCGACGTCGCCTCCTCGGACGCCACCAACATCGGCCTCTCCATCGAGCGCGACGGTGACGAGTACGTGCTCAACGGACGCAAGTGGTTCAGTTCGGGGGCGAGGGCCGAGCGTTGCAAGGTCCTCATCGTCATGGGCAAGACCAATCCCTCGGCGTCACGCCACCTCCAGCAGTCGATGATCGTCGTGCCGAGGGAGACGCCCGGCGTGTCGCTCGGACTCGACCCGCACGTCTTTGGCTACGTCGACCGTGGCGGCCACCCCGAGGTCATCTACCGCGACGTGCGCGTTCCCGCCGACAACCTCCTCGGCGAGGAGGGCAGTGGTTTCGCGATCTCCCAGGCCCGTCTGGGGCCGGGCCGGATCCACCACTGCATGCGCACCATCGGCGTCGCGGAGCGGGCCCTCGAGCTCATGGTGATCCGTTCGCTCGAGCGCTCGACGTTCGGCACGAGCCTCGCTCACAAGGGCCTCATCCAGGACTGGATCGCCGAGTCACGCATCGAGATCGACATGGCGCGCGAGTACGTGCTGCGCACCGCCTATCTCATGGACACGGTCGGCAACAAGGCCGCGGCCACCGAGATCTCGGGGATCAAGGTCGCCGTCCCGAACATGGCGATCAAGATCATCGACCGCGCTATCCAGGTGCACGGCGCGGCCGGCGTGACCCAGTTCTACCCCCTGGCCCACATGTACGCCCACATGCGCACCCTTCGGATCGCGGACGGTCCCGACGAAGTCCACAAGATGACCATCGCCCGACGCGAGATCCTGAAGCACCAGCCGGGCTTCCGGATGCACCAACCGACCCAGCACTAATCGGTCGTTACGACTGAGTCGACGAATCTGTGGGAAGGTTGACCACATGGGATCCGAGGGAGACGCGCCGCGCAAGCCGAAGTTCCGATTGCCCCGAGTCTCGAAATACCAGGACACGAACAGCGTCCCCCTCGCGGGACTCACCGGTTCCAGCGGTGGTGCGGCCGAACCCGGTTCGGGACAAGGGCCCGCACAGCCGAGCCATCCAATCGGCAAGGTCGGGACGTTCTTCCTGTGGTGCCTCGGGCGACGTCGCACGCCACCGAGCCAGTAGCGCGGTCCGCTGCTCTCGGGTGTCTTCGGACCGCCGACGATTCTCAACTTCGGCTCATCGCAGTTCGGTTTAAAGAGTGCGCGGGAACCATTGCTCAAGAACTCGTACCGGACCACCGACCGGGACGCTGATGAACGGGCGGTCGTGGCGACTCGGCGGCCCGGTCTCGCTCAACGTCCTTCGATTGGTGGACGT
>JAYSQJ010000270.1:0-1943 GCA_043721635.1 Acidimicrobiales bacterium
CTGAGACTTGGCGTCCTTCTGGCCCGTCTGACGTGGACGCCGGCCCAGCGCCTCACTGCGGGGCCCGATACGACGACCCTCGAGGGCCTCCGACGGACCGGTCTCAACAATCGAACCATCGAGACCGTGGTACGCCCCTTCTTGCGAGGCACCCTTCTCGACGACGAACTGTCATCGTCTTGGATCTTCAGCCAGCTTCTGCTCAAGAGCTTCGGACGCGGTCGACCGAGCACCCATCCCGAGGGCATCGAGGCGGTGGCGCGCGCGCTCGCGCACCGATCAGGAGCGCAGGTGCGCCTCAACGCGACGGTCAACCGGGTCTCGCCCCATGCCGTGGAGGTGGACGGCGTCACCCTCGCTGCCTGCGCCGTGGTCGTCGCCACCGAGGCTTCCGATGCGGCGAGGCTGGTCACCATCCCCGCCGTCTCCTGGCACCGACAGCTGTGCTGGTGGTGGTCGGCGCCCCGGGTCGCGGAACCCGCCCGAATACGCATCGACCTCGACGACCCGCTGACCACGAGCGCCCTGGACCTCGCCGCCGTCGCCCCCGAGCGCGCACCTCGGGGACGCTCGCTGATCGCCACGCCCACGATATCGGGCACCGACTCCGAAGTCGATCGGGCGCGTGCGTCGGTCGCACGCCTCTACGACCTCGGCACCAGCGACGTCGAACTCGTCACGACGACCGAAGTGACCCGCGCACTGCCGCGCGTGGCCCCGCCGTTCGTGTCGGTCCGGGGAAACCACGCGGACGGTGTCGTGCTCGCGGGTGACTACCTCACCTCATCATCAATCCAGGGTGCCTTAGTCTCCGGGCGCCGCGCCGCGGTGGCCGTGCTGCGCCGGTTGGAAGGAGCCTGATCCGGTGGGCGTCGCCGGCGAGAGGTGCTCAGTGGGCCGGCCCGGTCGAGGCGCGAGTGGATAGGAATCTTCTCTCATAGATGACGTCACTCCGAGTACGGACAGTCAAGACATGACTAACCCATAAACCAACTGGGTGCGAGGTCGTGCGAACGTGGGTGAGCTGGCAGAAGGGCCACCTCAGGGGCCTCCCGTCCCCCTTCGCCCACCATTGGGACACCCCTCATCCGCGAACGAGCCAATCGTTCCGCGGACGGTCCGGATCTCGAACTGACCTGGTTCCTACATCGTCGGAGTCAGTCCACCATCGACGGCAACCTCGGTGCCGGTTATGCCTGATGCACGCACGGCGGCTAGAAAACAGATTGAGTCGGCAATCTCTTCAAGTCGCAGGAATCGCTTGATCGGTATCGAGGCCGCCGCCTCGTTGGCGACGTCCTCACTGGATTGACCCGTCAGCTCCCCCACCTGACGGGCAACGCCGTCGTCGCCCCGCCCCATCGGCGTCGCAGTGGGGCCCGGTGAGACGGTGATCACTCGGACACCCTGTGCGGCGTACCCGAGCGAGACCGACTTGCCAAGACTGGGCAGCGCGGCCTTCGAGGAACTGTAGGCGGCCGCGTCCGTTGCGGGCATTCGCGCATTCGCCGTCGCTACGTTGATGATCGATCCGCCGCTGCGGGCAATGAGGTATGGCAGCTCGGCCTGAATTAGCGCAACGGCAATGATCGGTGATCCTGCGCAGGCGAGACAGCGAGTGCGGGATCAAGAATGAGACGCTGATCGAGCGGATCGTTGGACCTCGCAGTGACGTCGAGTCCCCTCACCGACCGTGGCGGGTTCACCTGGACACACGACACCCGGATGTTCCCAAGCACTCCGCCCGCACCCGCCAGTTACGGGGTGAGGATCCTGCGAAAACGCTGCGCGGCGATTCGTAGCCCCACGAGTGCGATGACCACCAAGTACCCCGCACGGAACACCATCATCCAGTCGAACTGCCCGAGGGAGAGACCCCGAAGGAGTGAGGCCGACTGGTACAAGGGCGAACACGAGACAATCGCGCCGAGCCATCGGGGATA
>JAYSQJ010000271.1:0-2719 GCA_043721635.1 Acidimicrobiales bacterium
GCCTGCACCGTGGAAAAGATCGAGAAGATGACGGCCTTCGACGTGAAGCAGGACTATCTGAAGCTGAAGGTGGCCTACACCGACCTGGTCCTGATGGTCCCGGTCGCCAACGCCGAGTCGGTGGGCCTGCGCGACGTCATCAACGACGAGGAGGTCGAGGAGGTCTTCGCGGTGCTTCGCAAGAAGGAGGCGCGGATGCCCACGAACTGGTCTCGCCGCTTCAAGAACCACTCCGAGAAGCTCCGTTCGGGCGACATCTACCAAGTCGCCGAGGTGGTGCGGAACCTCTCGATCCGTGACAAGGACAAGGGCCTGTCGGCCGGCGAGAAGCGAATGTTGACGCGGGCCCGCCAGATCCTCGTCTCCGAGCTGACGTTCGCGCTGAACGTGGACACGGAAGCGGCTGAAGAAAAGCTCGCCTCGGTCCTGCCGTAGCGATGTCGGTCGCGGCCGTGGTGGTGGCCGCCGGCCAGGGTCTGCGATTCGGTGGGCCCAAGCAGTTCGCTCAACTCCACGACGGCACCGTGACGGCCCACAGCGTCCGGGCCGCCCGGTCGGTCGCCTCGCGCGTCGTGCTCGTCGTCCCGCTCGGTTACGACGGGCGTGGTGAGGGCGCCGACCTGGTCGTCATTGGCGGCCCGACGAGGGCCGCTTCGGTCCGGGCCGGCCTCGCGCACTGCCGGGAGGCCGACATCGTCATCGTGCACGACGCCGCCCGGCCACTCGCGACGCCCGCACTCTTCAACGCCGTCGTCGATGCCGTCATCGCCGGGGCTGACGCCGCCGTGCCCGGTCTCGCCATCACGGACACCGTGAAGCGCATCGCCCGTGACGGCGGATCGACGGTCGTTCGCGCGACCGTGCCCCGCGACGAACTCGTCACCGTCCAGACCCCCCAGGCCTTCAAGCGAGAGTCGCTCGAGCGCGCCCACGCCGCCGGCGGCGACGCCACCGATGACGCCGCCCTCGTCGAGGCTCAGGGCGGCTGCGTCGTGGTCGTGCCCGGCGAGGTCGACAACATCAAGATCACACTGCCCGAGGACCTCGACAAGGTCGCCGTTCACGAGGAGGAGTCCCGATGAGAATCGGACACGGTATCGACGTCCATCGCGTCAGCGACGACTCGACGCGAGAACTATGGCTCGGCCTCGTGATGGTCCCGGGACCGGGGCTCGTCGGCCACTCGGACGCCGACGCCCCAACCCACGCGCTCTGTGACGCCCTGCTCGGGGCGGCCAACCTGGGCGACCTGGGACGTCACTTCCCCGACACGGACGTCGAGTTCGCCGGGGCGTCCTCGCGTCGCCTACTCGCCTGGACCGTGGAGCTGGTCGCGGCCCAGGGCCTTCGGGTCGTCTCGGCCGACGTCACGATCATCGCGGAGCGTCCGAAGTTGGCCGAGTTCATGCCGGCGATGTCCGATGAGCTTTCGTCGCTCGTCGGTGCCCTCGTCACCGTGAAGGCGACGACCGCCGAGGGCCTCGGCGCGCTCGGCCATGCCGAGGGCATCGCGGCGACAGCCGTGGCCCTCTTGGAGGAGATTGAATGAGCCCACGCCCCGCACCCCGGCGAGGATCGCCCAGTGGCCGCCCACCGCGCCAGGGCGGCCGTCCGATGACCGGAGGACAGGTTGGCGGACCCCGTCGAGCCCCGAGCGGGCGTGAGAAGGAGGGCCTTGGGGGAGAACAGGTCGAAGGACGTCACGCGGTGCTCGAACTGCTGAAGGCCCGGCGCCGCACGGTGCAGAAGGTCTTCATCGCCGACGCGCAGGACTCGTCGGACGTCCTTGACGCCATAGAATTCGAGGCTCAGCGCCAGCGGGTCCCGGTCCAGGTGATCTCGATGACCCGATTGGACCGAGAGGCGCGCACCGAGGGCCATCAGGGGGTCATGGCCATCGCGTCACGGCTCGAGACTGTCGGACTGGACGAACTGTTAAGGGCCCCACGGCCGTTCCTGCTGGTCTGTGACGGGGTGACGGACCCGCGCAATCTCGGAGCGATGCTGCGCAGCGCCGACGGCGCCGGCGTGACTGGTGTCGTAGTGCCGCGCCACCGTTCCGCGAGGATCTCGCCCTCGGTCACGAAGACCGCGGCCGGGGCCGTTGAGTACCTGACGTTCTGCGACGTGGGCGGCGTTCCGGCGGCACTCGAGCAGCTGAACAAGGTCGGTGTGCTCACCGTCGGGCTCGCCGGCGAGTCCAAGGACTCGATCTACGACCTCGATCTCGGGTCGATGCCCGTCGCGCTCGTGGTCGGCGGCGAGGAGAAGGGACTTTCTACGTTGACTCGCAAGAGATGCGCGGCAGTTGTATCAATACCCCAGTTGGGCAAGATCAGCTCTTTGAACGCCGGTGTCGCGGTCTCGGTGGCCGCCTTCGAGGTCGCACGACAGCGAAGCCGACGCTCGTAGGGCTGCATCCAATTTGGGTCATTGTGCCCTAGGGCGTCGACAAGGCGTCGCTCCTACAATGCTGACGTAGTTGACTCGAAACGGCGATTTTTATTCATCGGGAGCGTTATTCCCGTTGACGTTCCGCTGCTTTCACCGAGGCACGATTGCTCCCATCGGAGTCGATTTGCTGTAAGTACGTTTGTTTGCCCAAGCGCACGATCCTATAAACAAAGGAACTCCCTATGCGCCAAACGTCCTTCCGTGCTCGCGTCTCACTTTCAAGTGACACGACGTCATGAAAAGCAGCCAACGCTTGAGTTTCGGT
>JAYSQJ010000272.1:0-3481 GCA_043721635.1 Acidimicrobiales bacterium
CGCGCCGTGGTGTCCGTTACGGTTCGATTCGTACGCCCTTTCGCTCGCACGTGGGTGAGCGCCCGTCAGTGCCTCGGCCGTTGCTGCTTTCGACGCGCGATTGCGACGAGGAAGTTCGAGTTGGTGATACCCCTTGGTGAGGGCTCGATCGAGCGTCTCGGTCCCGGCCGGAGCCGTTCGAGCACGTCATCGACCACTCCTCCCCTCGCCCGAGGACACCGAGCTATCGGGATCGGCCAGAGGACGCACGGGTGGAGGCCCGGTCGTGCGCGCGTCTATGGTCGTGACACGAACGGTGTACCTGACGGGAGCGACCATGGAACTGAAGGGCAAGACGGCGGTGATAACGGGAGGGGCCAGCGGCATCGGCCTCGCCACGGCCAAGCGGTTCGCCGCGTCGGGGGCGAACCTCGTGCTCGGCGACATCGAGGAGGCCCCGTTGGCCGCCGCGGTACAGGGCCTGACTGACCAGGGGGCTCGGGTGATTGGCGTGACGGGTGACGTCGCCCAAGAGGCCGACGTGTTCGCGATGCGCGACGCCGCCCTCGCCGAGTTCGGCGCGGCCCACCTCGTGTTCAACAACGCGGGCGTCGGGGGCGGGCTCACGATCGGCACGCCCAAGGCGATCTGGGACTGGGTGCTCGGCGTGAACGTCGACGGCGTGGTCAACGGCGTGAACGCCTTCGTGCCCCTGTTCCTCGAGCAGGACGAGGGCCACGTCATCAACACCGCCTCGGAGGCCGGCCTCGTCGGCGTCCCGGGCAGCGGCCCCTACTGCGCCAGCAAGTTCGCCGTGGTGGGCCTCTCCGAGGCGCTGTTCCAGGAGTTGGCCCTCACCGGCAAGAACGTGCACGTGACGGTTCTGTGCCCGAACTTCGTGCGCACTCGGATCAACGAGTCCCAGCGCAATATGCCGAGCGAGCTCGTCAGCTACCTCGAGGACCCGGTGGCCCAGGAGGTGAAGAAGCTGGCCGACGCCGCGGTCAATTCCGGCATCGACCCCGCCGACGTCGCCCAGATGGTCGAGGATGCCGTCGTCGCCAACCGCTTCTGGATCCTCACCAACGAGCACTCGGCGACGCGCATCACCGAGCAGCGCCTCGCGTGGATGCGTGGTGGACGTCCGCCGATGGCCAAGCGGATGGCCCCTAAGGACGCTTAGCGGTCGATGCCACTCGGCAGCTGGTCGATCGGCCAGTTGAGCAGCGACACGGCGCTGCGACAGGCGAAGCGGTCCGTCATGCCCGCGACGTAGGCAACGGACCGCTCCAGCGCGGCCGACTGGCCCGGTGGCTCGTCGGGCGCGACGTCGGGTATGAGCCGCGGGTGCGCGGCGTAGTACTCGACGAGGGCGCGCAGCATGCCCACGACCGCCGACGCCTGCTGGCGCGAGGCGCCGCGCAGGTAGATCGCTTCGTAGTTGAACGAGCGAAAGGCGGCCAGCGACTCGGCGTGGCGCGCGTCCATCCCGATGACGCCCGTCGAGCGCACCGTGCGGATCATGGCGTTGATGAAGGTCCCCAACTGCTGGCTGCGCCGCTCGCCGCAGCGCTCGCGCACGAGCGCCGGGAGGTCCTCGGATGTGACGATGGCGGCCGACACCGCGTCCTCGAAGTCGTGACAGACGTAGGCGATGCGGTCGGCCCAGCTGACGACCTCGCCCTCGGGCGTGCCCGGCGCCGGTCGGGACCAGGAGTGGTTGCGGATGCCGTCGAGGGTCTCGAGGCAGAGGTTGAGGGGCAGTAGCGACACGTTGGCGCCCCAGGTGGCGTGGTCGAAGCCGCCCACGACGTAGGGGTCGAGGGCCTCCTCGCTCGCGTGGCCGCCCGGTCCGTGGCCGCAGTCGTGCCCGAGGGCGATGGCCTCGGTCAGGGCGACGTTGAGCCCGATGGCGCGTGCGATACCGGTCGCCACCTGGGCGACCTCGAGGGCGTGGGTCAGCCGGGTGCGCATGTGGTCGTCGGGGAAGACGAAGACCTGGGTCTTGCCCGCCAGGCGCCGGAAGGCGCTGGAGTGCAGGATGCGGTCGCGGTCGCGCTCGAAGCACGTGCGAAACTCGTCGGGTGCCTCCTCGCGCACGCGGTGCCCGGCGCCGTGGCTGCGCGTGGCGCCCGCGGTGAGCGTGCCGTCGAGCTGCTCGTCACGCTGCGCCAGACCGGTGGCGATGCGACTGCCGGGCGCGTCGGCGAGGTCGATCGTCGCGGTCGAGTCCTGGTGGGCGACGGTCACGTCGTCGGCGGCGCCCTCGTAGCCCTCCATGGTCGCGGCCCAGCGACGGCTCCGTTCGGAGATCGACTCGTTCTTCACGAACCCCATCATGCCCGACCGCCATAACATGGTGAAAGTCGCCACAACCCCAGAGGAGTGACCATGGACATTCGCATAGGCATCGTGCAGTCGATGAAGGAGATCGAGATCGATCTCCCCGAGGACGCCAAGCGTGACAAGGTCATGAAGGAGGTCGAGACCGCCCTGAGCGGCGACGCGGTCCTGTGGCTCACGGACCGCAAAGGTCGCCGCGTGGGCGTTCCCGCCTCGCGGATCGCCTACGTGGAACTCGGCACTCCGGCGAGCGAGCGCATCGTCGGCTTCGGCACGGCCTGACCGGAAGGGCTTCAAGCGGTGATCGACTACCACTTGCATCTCTGGCCCCACTCGGAGTCCTCGGTGTCGTTCCGGTTGGACCAGATTGCGGCGTACTGCGACGAGGCGGCCCGCCACGGCGTGACCGAGTTGGCACTGACCGAGCACACCAGTCGCTTCGCGGACGTCCTGGCGGCCGTCGGGCCCTTCTGGCAGCGCTGGGGCCACGAGCCGACCAGTCCCGTGCTCGCGGAGTACCTGGACTTCCACGCGCGCAACTCGCTCGAGCAGTACGTGCAGCTGGCCCAGGCCGCGAAGGACGAGGGGCTACCGGTCAAGATCGGACTCGAGGTCGACTACTACGAGGGCCAGATGGACGTGGTCTCGGCGCTGCTGGCCCAGTACCCCTTCGACGTGCTGATCGGCTCAGTCCATTGGCTCGGCACCTGGCAGTTCGACGACCTCGACAACGAGGTGCACATGCACGAGTGGACGGTACGCGACTGGGACCAGTGCTGGGCCGACTACGCGCGAGCCATCGACGAGCTCTGCGCCGCGAACGCCGTGGACGTGCTCGCGCACCCCGACCTCATCAAGGTCGCCGGCCACTACCCGACGCGCACGAGTGGATTCTGGGACCAGATGGCCGAGTCCGCGGCCCGTGCCGGCGTCTCGATGGAGTGCTCGTCGGCCGGTTGGACGAAGCCGGCCCGTGAGCAGTACCCCGCGCAGGGCTACCTCGACCGATTGGTCGCCCAGGGCCTCACCTTCACGACCGCGAGCGACGCCCACCAACTCGAGCGCGTGGGCGAGCGGGCCAACGACCTCGCCGAGCTGCTCGAGGCCCGCGGCGTGCACGAACTCGCCACCTACTCGGGCCGCACGCGCCAGATGACGC
>JAYSQJ010000273.1:0-3965 GCA_043721635.1 Acidimicrobiales bacterium
GGGACCTCGGAGTGCGCGAGAACTACCTCGAAATGGACCGCACGTTGGCCCTCGACGACCTCGCCCAGGCCAACTCGATTCTCTCGACCAACCTCGTCACGCTGAAGCTTCCAGCACTCGAGAGGCTCCCCGGGACCTGATCGAGTTCGCGTCGTCGTTTCCCGAGCTCTCGATAATTCCCTCGACGGTCAGTCGGTGCCGAAGAAGCCCCGGGTGCGCTCCTCGCGAAGGAGCCGACCGATCTCCTCGTTGGGGTCCTCTTCGGACTGCAGCCAATAGACGAGGTTCCAGAAAATGATCGGCACGAAGACGGCACCCGAGATGAGCCAGATCAGTCCGGCGCTCAATTGCTGGTCCGCCGACAGCGACACGCCTCGGCCGGCGATGTGGTGGAAGGCGTGGTACCACGAGGTATGCGACATGGCGTCCAGGTAGGCGACCACCCAGGCCGTCCACATGACGCCCGCCGCGATGCAGATCCGGTACGGACGCGTCGCGCCCGGCCTGATCGGAGGCGACTCGACGAGATCGCTGAAGAGGGCCAGGCCGGCGCCGACCAGGCTCAGGGACTCGACGACCGCCATCCAGGGATGGCGCACGAGGAAGTCGACAACGGGAGCGATCCGCCAGAGGACCGTGAAGCCGGCGAAGACGAGGGCGGCCATCACTGCGCGCTGCTGGTGGGTCGTGGCCGCACGGTTGACGGCGACGCGGTCCACGTAGCGCGAGGTACCAGGGGACAGATGGGTCCCATCAGGACCGACGAGCAGCCCCCCCTTCGACGAGAGGCCCACGCGGTGCCACTGCGCTCCGACGACGCACAGCACCGGTACGGCAAATGAGAAGACCGCGTACTGGATGGCCTGGACGAACTCGTACCGTCGGGCCCAAGTGGTCAGCGGTGGCGTGAGGAAGGCGACCCACAGGACCAGACCCAATGCCGCGAGGGCGACCCGGAAATGCCCGACCCACGGTGCGGACTGCTTCTTGGGTACCTCAGCCGTCACTCGGAGTGGTGACGCTGGAAGAAGCCCCAGAGACAGACGGCCACCAACACCCCCAGAAGAACGACCATCGTTTGCACTTGTGGGCCTATGAAGTTGTCAACAGCTTGCATCATCACCACCTAACCATTCCTTGCTTCCATTGAAACTGATACTCGTCGTCACCGGGCCTACATCACGTAGAACATCGCGGTGAGCAGCGCCCCGCCGATCGCGAGGAACCCCCAGAAGTAGACCATTGAGGCCACTCCCGCACGGAACATCCGTGCGGTTTCGGTCATGGACAACTCGGGCTTGTTGCCGCCCAGTTCGCGACGCAACCGCAACGACCGGGCCAGGGTCGTCTCAAGCCAGTAGGTGCCGATCACGAGGCTTATGATGTTCATAACGGCGAAGCCGATGAAGGTCGAGGAGTAGCCGCTCGCCCCCGGATAGAACGACAGCTTCTGCAACTGCCAAATCTGCAGGAACAGGGCGATCAGACCACAGAGAACCCCGGTCCACCCCGCCACTTGGAAGTCCGCGATATCGCCCTTGCGCAGACGCCGCTGACCGTAGATCGCGAGCAGGGCCGTCGCCACCATCAACAAGTAGATCGACCATCCGTAGGCCACCGGCGCGTGCTGATTGGGCGGACGCCACTGCATGCCGTTGTTACTCGAACGTAGGTAGAAGTACGAGAACACCAGCGACGCGAGGAGAAAGGTGTACATGCCGATGAAGAGTCGACCACCGGACCAGATCGAACCAATCTGTGCCCGCAGCTCGAACTCGTGCTCCTCGGGCGTCTCGCTCGGTCCCTTAGATTTCAATGTTTCAGTCATGCTGTCGTCTCCACTCACCACTAGGCCTGGTCACTACTGGACGTTGAGGAACTGCGCGACGTGCCGTCGCCCATGTCGGCGAACGCCGGTGCATCGGGCTCGCTGTAACGGTAGGGGTCGGTCATGATCACGGGGATCCGCTCGAAGTTGTATGACGGCACCGGGTTGGCCGTCTGCCACTCCAGGCCCAACGAGTCCCACGGGTTCGCGGGGGCCTTCACCGGGCTGATGAACATCGACCACATCAGGTTCGCGAAGAAGATCAGGAACGAGCTGCCGAGCAGGAAAGCGCTCACGGACGAGAAGTCGTTCAGACCCTGCAGGTTGGACGCGTACGTGAACACCCGACGGGGCTGGCCGAGCAGTCCAATGACGAACATCGGGAAGAACGTCAGGTTGAAGAAGATGAACATGGTCCAGAAGTGCCACTTCCCGATTCTCGAGTTCATCATCCGTCCGGTCATCTTGGGCAACCAGAAGTACAGTCCGGCCATGAAGGCGAAGAGCAGTCCTCCCATGATGGTGTAGTGGAAGTGCGACAGCACGAAGAATCCACCGTGCACCGTCACGTTCACTGGAACGTCGGAGAGGAAGACTCCGGTCACCCCGCCGATGAGGAAGTTGAAGAAGAGCGCCATGCAGAAGAGCATCGGCACCTCGTATCTGATCTTGGCCTTGTAGAGCGTACCCAGACCGACGAGGAAGATGAATCCGGTCGGGATCGAGATCAACTCCGTCGTGAGCATGAACAGTGGCCTCATGTCGGGGTTGATGCCGCTCTGGAACAGGTGATGTTGCCACACGAAGAATGACAGGAGGGCGACGCCGATCATGCCGGCAGCGGCAACCTTGTACGCGAAGAGGGGCTTTCTCGTGAACACCGGCATTATCTCGCCCACGATGCCGAATCCCGGCAGGGCCATGATGTAGACCTCAGGGTGCCCGAAGAACCAGAAGAGGTTCTGCCATAGATACGAACTGCCCCCGTGCTCGGTCACGTAGAACGAGGTCTGCACGGTCTTGTCGAGGAGTCCAAAGAGTCCTCCGGCGACCAGCACCGGCGTCGCCAGCGTGAGTAGCGCCGCGGTCGCCAGGATCGACCAGACGAAGATCGGCAGGCGGCTCCAGGTCATGCCCGGCGCGCGGTAGTTGATGATCGTCACCGCGATGTTGAAGCCCGCGGCCATCATGCCCAGTCCGATCACCGCGAAGCCGAGGAGGTACGAGACCATACCCGGACCGGCCTGGGTCTGGAGCGGCGCGTAGCCCGTCCAACCGGTCGGGAATCCCCCAAAGGGCAGCGCCGAGAAGATCACCATGTAACCCGCGACGAAGATCCAGAAACTAAAGGCCTCGATCCTCGGGAAGGCCATCCGGCGCGAACCGATCATCAGTGGCACCAGGTAGTTGCCCAGTGGTCCGACGATGATCGACGTCGCCATCATCATCATGATGGTCCCGTGCTCACTGACGATCTTGATGTACGTGTCGGGTGAGAAGACGTGGGTGGTCGGGTTCAACAGTTCGGTGCGGATGGCCATGGCCAGGAGGCCACCGGTAAACAAGAACAGCAGTACGCCGACGATGTACTGCATGCCGACAATCTTGTGGTCGAGGGAGTAGCGGAAGTACTTGCTCCAACCCTCGACCGACTTCTCCTCGCCGCCCGCGCGACCGATCATCTTGGCCAACGGGTAGTTGAGGGCCCCGATGCCAAGCAACCATCCGACGACCCCGACCGAGAGCCCCAGCGCGTCGGCGATGGCGTTCTGGCCGCTGTTGGCGATGTAGGGGTAACTGCTCGAAATGTAGTTCCCGAACCAGTGGCCCAGCACGTAGCCCAGCACGGCACCGACGATCGCGGTGCCGAGGTGCTGGCTCAGCCAGCCCGGCCGTTGCGTCCACGAGGACTCGCCCGAGGACGGCGGCGCCGCACTGCTCACCACCACGTCGGTCCGTTGTTCTGCGCTAATGGTCATCGAGCGAACTCCGTTTCTTTCATCGTGGCGTCTGATTCATCGTGCCGTCGCCCATGTCACGAGGCCGGAGTCTTCGACCCGTAGGTCTCCACCGTCGAGTAGGGCGTCACGGTGCCGTCCGGGTAGAACCCACCGGCCGCGCCGTTGGCGTCGGGCAC
>JAYSQJ010000274.1:0-2673 GCA_043721635.1 Acidimicrobiales bacterium
CGCACGCTGCTGCGTAAACGCACCGAGATCCTCTGCTCGAAGTGCGGCGGCCACCTGGGCCACGTCTTTGACGACGGTCCGACCCCGACCGGGCTGCGCTACTGCGTCAACTCACTGGCCATCGACTTCGACGAGAAGTCTTAGACGTCGAGGAAGCGTCGAATCGCGATCGCCGAGCCGACCGAGCCGATCAGCACACCCACGATCAGCACGACGGCGTTGGTGCCCAGCAGGGCGCTCGTAGAGAGCTGGAACTCGTTGTGGAGCGGGTACCACGTGTGCAGCGCCGTGACGGCGCCGATCGCCACGGCCGAGCCGAGCAGTCCCTGGATGAAGCCCTCAGTGATGTAGGGGATGCGGATAAACCAGTTGGTCGCCCCGACCAGCTTCATCACCGACACCTCGCGGCGCCGCGCGAAGATCGCCATGCGGATGGTGTTGAGGATCAGCACCGTGGCGCTGAGCAGCAGCACCCCGGCGAGGGCCAGGAACACAATCTGCAAGACGCGGATCGCGTGGTTCATCTGGCGGATCTGCTGCCCGGGGGCGGTGACACTCAAGACGCCGGGCTGGTTCGAGAAGGTCGACTCGACCGTGAAGGCGTTCGCGGGCACCGTCGGCACGCAGCGAAACGACATCGGCATTGCCGCGACGGTGAGGACGCTGGACTCGGACGGGGGCAGGATTTTGAGCGCCTCGTTGTAGTCCTGCTGCTTGGTGAAAAACTCACAGCGCTTCACGATCGGCAGGTTCGCGAGTTGGCCCTGGACGTTGGCGATCTCGGCCGTCGTGGCGGTGGGCTGCATCCAGATCGTCACCCGGGTCCCCTGCTGCCACTGCGCCGAGGCCTGGGCGGCGCTCTGCTTCAAGAGCAGCGCCGAGCCGACGAGCGACAACGAGACGGCGACGGTCAGCACCGCGGCGACCGTCATCATCCGGTTGCGCCAGAGGTTGGAGAACGTCTCCTTGACGGCGTAGCGCAGGTAGACGCGCATTAGAGGGTCACTCCCTCGTCGATGCCGTAGACGCCCCGGACCTGGTCGCGGATCATCTCACCGCGGTCGAGCTCGACGACGCGCCGGCGCATCCGGTCCACCAGCGCCTTGTCGTGGGTCGCCATGACGACCGTGGTGCCGGTGCGGTTGATCCGCTCGAGCAGCGCCATGATCGACTCGGAGTTGGCGGGGTCGAGGTTGCCGGTCGGTTCGTCGGCGAGCAGGATGAGCGGCCGATTGACGAAGGCCCGCGCGACCGCGACGCGCTGCTGCTCGCCCCCCGAGAGCTCGCCGGGCAGGTTGTTGGACTTGTCGGTGAGGCCCACCAGCTCGAGGATCTGGGGGACCTGGGACTCGACCGTCGTGCGGGGTCGGCCAATGACCTCGAGGGCGAAGGCGACGTTCTCGAAGACCGTCTTGTTCGGCAGCAATCGAAAGTCCTGGAAGACGCAGCCGATGTTGCGCCTCAGGTAGGGCACGCGCCACTTGGGCAGCTCGCCGATGTCGCGCCCGGCCTCGAGGATGCGGCCGTGGTCGGGCAGCTCCTCGCGCAGCAAGAGGCGCAAGAAGGTGGTCTTGCCCGAGCCCGAGGCGCCGACGAGGAAGACGAACTCGCCCTTCTCGATGTCGAGGCTGATGTCCTTCAGGGCCGGTGTGCCGTTCTTGTACGTCTTGGAGACGTTCTCGAAGCGAATCACGCAAACACCCTTTCAGGTCGGGGGGACAGTGCGCGGCGGCACTCGTAGCTACGTGGGCCATTCTAACTGGGCAAAATCTCGCATCGGTGCCACGAGGCGTTGGCGTTAAAGGGCTCTGGAAGTTCTTATGCTCAAGCCCGCGCGCGTTGACGGCGCAGCTCGGCCTCCATGAAGCCGTCGAGGTCACCGTCGAGGACGGCCTCGACGTTGCCGGTCTCGTGGTCGGTGCGGTGGTCCTTCACCAGCTGGTACGGCGCCTGGACGTAGCTGCGGATCTGGCTGCCCCACGCGTTGTCACTGCGCTGGCCGCTGAGCGCGTTCATCTGGGCCTGACGCTCGGCGCGGGCCCGCTCGGAGAGCTTGGCCTCGAGGATCTGCATGGCGCGCGCGCGGTTCTGGTGTTGGGAGCGCTCGTTCTGACAGCTGACGACGGTGTTGGTCGGCAGGTGGGTGATCCGGATCGCCGAGTCGGTCTTGTTGACGTGCTGACCGCCGGCCCCCGACGAGCGGTAGGTGTCGATGCGCAGGTCCTTCTCGTCGATCTCCACCTCGCCGGCGTCGTCGGCCAGCAGCGGCGTGACGTCGAGGCTCGCGAAGCTGGTCTGGCGCCGGGCCTGGGAGTCGAAGGGGCTCATGCGCACGAGCCGGTGGACGCCGCGCTCGGCCGAGAGCCAGCCGTAGGCGAAGCGTCCCTTCACGATGAACGTAGCCGAGAGCAGTCCCGCCTCCTGGCCCTCGGTCGCCTCGTCGACCTCGACGGCAAATCCCCGGCGCTCGGCCCAGCGCGAGTACATGCGCACGAGCATCTCGGTCCAGTCCTGGGCGTCGGTGCCGCCGGCCCCGGCGTGCAGTTCGACGATCGCCTCGTTCTCGTCGTAGGGGCCGTTGAAGAGGCTACGGGTCTCCAGGGCGGTGATCGTGCCCTCGAGCGAGGCGACCGTCGCGCAGAGCTCGTCGAGCAGTGACCAGTCGGCCTCGCC
>JAYSQJ010000275.1:0-5994 GCA_043721635.1 Acidimicrobiales bacterium
TTCTTGCTGCAGGCTGCCGACTCGTGGCTCGGCTAGCGCGAAGACTCGGCGTCCTCGTCTCGTTGTCGGTAGCGAGCGTGGCGCTGAGTTCTTGCGGAACTGGCGGAGCCGTCGCGGACGCCCGGCTGTCCTGCCGATCCGTGCACCAGGCCCTCGCGCTGCAGGCGCGCAGCGAGGCTCCGGGAATTACCGCGTCGCGCCGATCGGCCCTGCAGGCTGACGCGATGAGTGCCCTGCTGAAGGCGACGCCCGCCGCGTCGGCGGCAACGTCGATTGACGGCAGCTGGAATCCGCTGATGACGACGATCAATGAAGCCGAACGGGTGCCCCTCCAGGATCTGGTGGCGTCACTGACTCGGCTCTGCCAGGTCGCCGACTCGTCGACTCCGTACCTCTAGGGGATCGTTACTGGGGGAAGCGCGCGTAGAGCCAGGTCAGTGAGTTCTCCTCGAGCATGGCGTCTTCCCAACCCGAAATCGTGTCCTCCAGGCCGGCCAGTGAGGCCACCTTGCCAATGATCACGACCGTGAGGTCGCTGATTATCTCGTCCGAGACGAGGAAGTCACCGAAGATGTCCTCGTTCACGACGGCGTCGGGCTCGACCATGAGGTAGAGCTCACCGGTGGCCTCGACCCAGGACAGCTCGTACTCGTTGTCTGCTGCGTCGGTCCACTCGCTGCCGAACTCGAATTCGGCGCTCTCGCGGCGGGTCTCGTTCTGTTCGTAGAAGGATTCGATGTCCATCGCCACAGCCTACGTCGCCACTATGTGCGTGGTGAAGTGCGTGGGCGGAGTAATAGTGCCGGTCATGAGAAATGCACTGGCGCGATGCGCTCATCGGGTCGTGGCGTGGTGCGCGCACGGCCCTCTACTGGGCGCCATGACCAACCAATCCGACGTACTGGGACAGATCCGACACGAGTGGCAGCACGTGGGCCGCACCCCGAGCGCCCGACGGGCCCTCGCGAGATTGGTCGAACGCCATCCGGACCTGGGACTCGAGGCCCTGGTGGACCTGTGCGAGGTGGTCGCCGTGCTGGAGACCCGTGCCGGACGCAGCGTGCTCGAGCGAGCCGAGATCGTGCGGGCGCTGCTCGAAGAGGCCGGCGATCCCCAGGTCCACCGGGCCCTGCTCCAGACGCTGATCCCCGGCATCGTGAGCGTATGTCGCCAGCTCCGATTCGGTGAGGGGATCATCACGGACCCGAGCGAGACCGTGGCGATGGCCCTCAGCCTCGCCAGTGAACTGCTGGCCGACTGGGCCGGCCAGTCGCGTCAGTACGCGGCCCCCGACATCCTCTCGGCCCTTCGCGGAAGGCTGCGCCGATGGCTGTTGAAGGAGAAGGTGGCCCTGAGGGCGGTGTCGAACTTCGATCGGCACGACGACCCGGCCGAGGAGGCCTCGCCCCTCCTGATCCGACTCCACAGCTTCCGTGGAAGCCAGTACGAACGGGTGGCGAGGTTGACGTACGCGCGAGTCTTCGAGGGTCGATCGTTGCGCGAGGTTGCCGCGGGCGACCATTCGGCCCCGGGGACGCTACAGAAGGAACTCCAGCACTTCGCCATTCGATTCCTGATCTAGGTGCAACCATGGACCATCGATGACGAATCGCTATTTGAACCCATCGCCACTACCCTTCGCAACTAATGGCGCGACTGCAAACCTCCCTGAAGAGCGCGCACCTGTTGATGTGGTCGAGTCCGGTGCTGCTGCTGGTCCTGGTCTTCACTTTTTCGACGTCCGGTGCGCGAACGACGGCCACGCCAACGACGACATCGTCGAGCACTACCACAGCACCGACGTCAACCACGACGACGCGGTCCTCACCGGCCTCGACCACGACGACGCTGCCAACGACGCCACCGACGCCACGGTCGATTGGGCACTCAGCCGAGAGCAGCTTCGCCAGCGTGACAGATTCGACCGTGAAGTCCGTCGCGCCCGTTCCCAGCGCGCCCGCGTTGAGCGGCGCACTGGCCGGCGAGTTGACGCCGGGAACGCCACGCGTCGAGGTCCCCTTGCTCGGTCCGGGCACCTGGACCCTCCAGACCAGCGGGTTGACAACCGAAGTCTTGAATTGCGCCACGGTGAGCAGCCCGTCGAACACCTTCATCGTGGTCGGCCCGGGTCAGAGTTGCCAACTCGAGATCACCTCAACGGCGGTCGGGACGTCGATCGCGTGGCAACTCGTCCCGACGCATTGAGGCGGTTGGTCGCCGGCCCGCTCCAGGGGACGGCGCTGGCCGTCTACTTCGTGCTCTTGCCGTACGTGGTCGTCACGAGGTGGAGCCTCGCCGCGGAGAACAACGACGCGCCGCTCGTGCGTACCTTGCTGGTGGTCCTCGCCGCCTTCTGGATGATCTTCCTCGTCCAGGTCGTGCTCAACGTTCGACGCCTCCACCTCGGCCGGCGCCCGGGGAGTGGCGCCAGCGCCTGGCTGGCCGGACTCGTCGTCGCCCTCCTGGGATTTCTCGTGCCGTCGTCGAGCTTGTCGCACCCCTCCGCTCCCCCTCATCACCACCAGGTCGAGGCGGCGCAGCTGGGCTACGAGAACGGGCGCCCGACCCGGCGCGGTCCCGTCGATCCCCCGCGGCACCCATCGCGGCCCCCCGAGTTCGCTTTGGGAGCCGTGCCCTTGGCGCTCATGGCGAAGCGCCGCAGCGACCTGCTGCGCCAACAGCAGTACACCGACCTCGACGCGGACATCGACGAGACGGTCGAGCTCTTGCGGTCATTGGACCCCGACCTGATCGACCAACTGCGCCAGATGATTGGCAACCGCCGAGACGGGGTCATCGACGTCCCGAGCACACCGACGTCCGTTCGGGGGGCCTCGAACGCCGACCCGGTCGTGGCGTGCTCGCTCGGTGACTCCGCCACCGGTTCGCTCGTCGCCTTCGCCCGTGAGGGTGGTCGATTGGCCATCGCCCCCGCGTGGAGCGCCGACGACGTTCGCCGGTCCGTGGTCGCTCTGCACAATGGCCGTCTCGTCTTCGCCGATACCGAGGCCGAACTGCTGCGAGCGCTGGCCACTCGTTCGGTGCGCCAGACCCTCGTGATCTACCTGGGCCACGCGAACGACCTCGACGAGGAACTTCGCTCGTGCGCGGTCACCCTCACGCCGTTCGTCAAGGGCCGTGGTCCCACCACCGCGGCGAACACGACCAGCGCCTCGGGAGTCACTGGTCCGGCCCGGCACGAGGTCCGCGTCGACCTGCTGCGGGCCGACCCCCAGGTCTACGGGCTCGTCGAACCAATGACCGCGACTCTACGGCGGCGCTGCATTGAGATGCTGGCCTACCTGGCCCTGCACCGACACGAGCCGGTCACGGGAGACCGACTGCGCACTCGCGTCCTCACCCACGCCGACGTCGACGCGAGCCCGCGCACGCTCGCCAACACCGCCAGTGCGCTGCGGCGCAGCCTCGGCGTTGACGCCGATGGTCCCCGACTACACCCGGTGACCTCATCGGGTCTCTACGTCACCCACGGCGTTACCAGTGACGTCGAGATCTTCACCACGCTCGTCAGTCGGGCCCGCCAGCTCTCCGTGGAGAGGGCGGCCCCACTGGCCCGCCAGGCCTTGGAGTTGATCAAGGGTGAGCCACTGTCGAGCGCGCTGCGCGGCTTCGAGTGGTTCCTCGCCGAAGGATACGGCGCGCGCCTCTCGCGCGACGGCGAATGGGCCGCGCTCGCGCTGCACCACGACGCCATGGCGCGCGACGAGTACGAGTTGGCCTTCTGGGCGCTGCGCCAGGGTCTGCTGATCGACCCCTACAGCGGGGTGCTACTCGAGGCGAGTGCGCGGGTGCCGCGCCTACGCGAGTTTGGCGGCGATCGAGCCGGCCTTTCGCAGCACGAGCCCGTCGGCGCCGGCGGAGCTGAAGCGATGAGCTGGTCGCTCCACAGCTTCTGCAATCAGGTCTCCCAGTAGCTGGGCGAACGCGAGGGGCGGGTCGACGAACAGGTGCTTGGAGAGCGACCCGGGGATCGTATTGATCTCGTTGACGTAGAGCTCAGTGTCGCTGGCGAGGAAGTCGACGCGCGCGACGCCGCGCACGGACGCGACCTCGGCGAGGGTCCGGGTGGCGTGCTCGACGGCCTCTCGCTGGCCCGGCGCCAGGACCGCGGGCAACTCGCGCGGCGCCGACACCATCCCCTCGCCCCCGACGTACTTGTCGGCGTAGTCGAGGATCTCGGCGCCGGCCGAACGGCGAATCGGTCGCTCGATCGCCGAGAGCGAGAGCGTCGGGTAGGTGCGCAACGCGATCTGGACGTCGGTCAGGTCCTGGCGGAACGGCTCGACGACGCACCCCCGGGCCAGGTGGACGTTCGAGTGGAGGCGGGCCCGCGCGGTGGCGAGGTCGGCGACGACGTCGATGCCGATCGACGAACCGCCGAAGCGGGGCTTCAAGATGTAGGGACCGTCGAAGGGCAAGGACTCGGTCGAACCGTCGAGTAGCGCTCGCGGCAGGGTCGCCAGGCCGGCGGCCGACGCGACCGCTCCGAAGGCCCACTTGTCCATGCCCAGAGCCGCCCCGGCGACGCTCGGCCCGGTGTAGTCGACGCCGGCGAGGTCGAGGGCCGCCTGGATGGTCCCGTCCTCCCCGGGCCCACCGTGGGTCCCGAGGACGACCGCCTCGAGGTCCAGTCGGCGGTCCTTACCCAGTCGCGCGCCGACCGCGAAGAATCCGCCGCCGTCACCGAGGCGCAGGCTGACCTCGCTCGAGCCCTTCGGCAGACCGTCGAGGAAGGACTCGGCCTCGACGTCGTTGGCGACGACGAAGAACGAACCCGTCTTGGTCCAGTAGAGGCCCACGGCGCTGCGCTTCGACCGGTCGAGCTCCCGCAGGGCCTGCAACCCCGTCAGGATCGAGATGTCGTGTTCGGGCGTCGGTCCCCCGAAGAGCACACCAATTGTCACCGAACTCTCCTCGTCGCCGTCACCCGACCATCAAGGGTAGTGGTCGGGCAGGTCGTTGAGGTACAGCACACCGTCGCCGGCGACGAGCGCCGAACGCACCCACGCCACGGCCCCCTCGCGGGTGTCGAAGCGAGTGAGCGACCTCTGGTACCCGGCCTCGAGCGACCTCACGTTGGTGCGGCCCACGACGACCAGCTCGGCCCCGGCCGCGGCGACCTTCTTCGCGAGCGACAGGTTCTCGCGATACTGGTCCGGCCCGAGCTCGATGAGACCCGGAGTGACGACCACGCGTCGGCCGGTCAGCGCCAGCGCGGTGAGCACCCCGAGGGCGGCCCGCGCGCTCGCCGGATTCGCGTTGAACGTGTCGTCGATCACCACGACGCCCGACCCGGCGCTCACCACGTGCAGTCGGTTCTCGACTGGCGTCACTTCCGCGAGCCGACCCATCAGATCGCCGGCCGGCACCCCGAGCTCGAGCGCGGCGCCGATGGCGCAGGCGAGGTTCGTCGGCTGGACCCCGAGCACCGCGTCCATCGTCCCGAGCGCGTTGCCCTCGACGACGATCGTCCAACGGCCGGCCTCGAGGACGACGCGTACCGACGCGGCCTCGCTGACGCTGCCCACCGTGCGCACCCGCTGGCCGGTCGACGCGAGCCGGTCGGGCCAGCGGGCCAGACGAAGGTCGTCGATGTTCACCACCACCGTGCGCGCGAGCTCGGTCACCTCGAACTTGGCCGCGTCGATGACGTCGAGGGTCTTCATGCGTTCGAGGTGGACGGGCCCGACGGCCGTCGCGACGGCGACTTCGGGCACGCACCACGACGTGAGGTCGCGGATCTCCCCGGGGCCGTAGGTGCCCATCTCGGCGATGAACACCCGGGTCCCGTCGGCCAGGCCCTCGTTGATGGCCCTGGAGAGCCCCGCGCGATTGTTGTAGCTGCGCGGCGACGCGACGACCCCGCCGTCCGCGCGCAGCAGGTCGGCCAGGTGGTGCTTGGTCGAGGTCTTGCCGTACGAGCCGGTGATCGCGACGACGCGCGGTGCGACGCGCGCGAGGCGGGCGCGGGCC
>JAYSQJ010000276.1:0-3119 GCA_043721635.1 Acidimicrobiales bacterium
ACCGGCCGGGTCCCGCAAGAGCGTGGGTCCGAACGATTCCTGCCGGGCTCGGTACCGGACTGACGGCGACGCGGTGGTATCGAAATATGGTGTAGCTATGCGCATAGCCGACTCCCTCCTCGATCTCATTGGTGAGACCCCACTCGTCAGGTTCCATCGACTGGCGACGCCGCCGGATGTCGACGTCGTCGTGAAGCTCGAGACGACGAACCCGGGGGGCAGCTCCAAGGACCGACCGGCGCTCACGATGATCGATGCCGCGGAGCGCGACGGGCTCTTGAAGCCTGGCGGGGTCATCGTCGAACCGACGAGCGGGAACACCGGGGTGGGCCTCGCGATTGTCGCGGCCCAACGGGGCTACCGGTGCATCTTCGTCATGAGCGACAAGATGGCGCCCGAGAAGGTCACTCTCCTCGAGGCCTACGGCGCACAGGTCATCGTCTGTCCGACCGCCGTCGCCCCCGAGGACCCGACTTCCTACTACTCGACCGCGGAGCGACTGACCAGTGAGACCCCCGGCGCCTTCCGGCCGGACCAGTACTCGAATCCCGCTAATCCGTTGGCGCACTACCTGACGACCGGACCCGAGATCTGGCGCGACACCGAGGGCACCGTCACGCACTTCGTGGCCGGAGCGGGCACCGGAGGCACGATCTGCGGCGTCGCCAAGTTCCTCAAGGAGATGAACCCCGCCATCCGCATCATCGCGGCCGACCCCGAGGGTTCGGTCTTCTCCGGCGGCGCCGGCCGACCGTACCTCACCGAGGGGGTGGGCGAGGACTTCTGGCCCGAGAACTACGACCGAGGACTGGTGGACGACGTCATCGCCGTGAGCGACGCCGACGCTTTCGCAATGGCCCGACGGGTCACCCGTGAGGAGGGCATGCTGATCGGCGGCTCGGGCGGCACCGCCGTGGCCGCCGCCCTTCGAGTCGCCGCCAGTGCGCCCCCGGGCTCGCGAATCGTGGTGCTGGTCCCCGACTCGGGACGGAACTACCTCTCGAAGGTCTTCAACGACACGTGGATGCGCGACTACGGCTTCCTCACGACGTCCACCGGCCCCAACGCCGGTGACATCCTCGACGTCAAGGGAGCGAGCGCGAGCGACCTCATCCTCGCCCGCGTCGACCAGAGCGCCGAGGAGGTCGCCGAATTGATGCGCGAGCGGGGCGTCTCCCAGGTCATCATCTCGGTGACCGACGAGCTGCCGCTCGCGGCCATGGAAGTCGTAGGCACTGCGTTCGAGCTGCAACTCATGGAACTGGGTTTCAAGGACCCGGGAATGCTCGTTCGTCCCATCGAAGAGGTGATGGGACCGGTCCTCGACACGATCGGCGTCGGCGAGCCGCTCGAGTCGGTCACTCGTCGATTGGCGAGCACCCCGGCTCTGCTGGTCCTCGCCGACGGCCGTCCCCGCGGGGTCATCACCGCGTCGGACGTCCTGCGCTTCCTCTCCTCCTCGACCACCGACCACTGAAGAGAACGGAGTACGCAGTGAACTTCACGACGCGAGCCATCCACGACGGACAGGACCCCGAGGAGATGACGGGCGCGGTCAACGTCCCGGTCTTCCTCACCTCGACGTACGCCCAAGAGGCCGTGGGCAAGGTGAAGTTTGCCGACTACGCGCGCGGCGACAATCCGACGCGCGCCGCACTCGAGGCAGTTCTCGCCAGCCTCGAGGAGGCGCAGTTCGCCGTCGCCTTCTCCTCGGGCCTCTCGGCCGTCGACGCCGTGATCCGCACGCTCACCCCGGGCGACCGCGTGCTCATGTCGACCGACGCCTACGGCGGTACGTACCGCATGCTGACCAGGATCTTCGGGACGTGGGGCATCCACACCGACGTCGTCGACATCTCGGACATCGACGTGGTGAAGTCCTCCTGGCGCGAAGGCACGGCACTCGTCTGGGTGGAGACGCCAAGCAACCCCTTCTTGCGCATCGTCGACATCAAGGGCGTGGCGGCCCTGGCCCACCAGCACGGGGCGAAGCTGGTCGTCGACAACACGTTCGCGACACCGTACCTGCAGACACCGCTCTCCCTGGGCGCCGACGTCGTCGTGCACTCGACGACCAAGTATCTCGGCGGCCACTCCGACGTGATCGGCGGTGCCGTCGTCACTAACGACGCCGACGTTGCCCAGAAGGTCAAGTTCCTCCAATACGCCGTCGGGGCGATCCCCGGACCCCTCGACTGCTATCTGGTCATCCGGGGCATTCGGACCTTGGGCCTGCGGATGGACCGTCATCAGGAGAACGCCGCCAAAGTGGTCGAGATGCTGAGCACCCATCCGGGGATCGATCGTGTCTGGTACCCCGGACTGCCCGCGCATCCGAACCACGAGATCGCCAAGTCCCAGATGAGCGGCTTCGGAGGGATGGTGAGCGTCGAACTCGCCGGCGGTGCGAGCGAAGCCCGGCGATTCGCCGAGGCCACGAGGATCTTCACCCTCGCCGAGTCCCTCGGCGGTGTCGAAAGCCTCATCGAGGTCCCGGCGCTGATGACCCACCTCTCGACGAGCGGATCGCTGCTCGAAGTACCCGACAACCTGGTCCGTCTGAGCGTCGGCATCGAGGACGGCGACGACCTGCTGGCCGACCTTCAAGCGGCGCTCGCCAACGAGTCGTAGCAACAGCCCACGCGGCTCGAGCGTGAGCGGCGCCGTCTCTCGTGTCGGAGTCCACCCGGCGCGAGATGGCGCGACGGATTAGTGGCGGCGAGCCAAGCCAGCGGTTGGTGTACGCGCGTACCGCTCGGGATTCGAGTAGGTCAATGCGGGTTGATTCACGTCCCGCCCGTGCGAACGTCAGGTCCCAGCCGCTCGCGGGCAATCTACTTATGGGCCAATTCCCCACACGTGGCTGAACGGCGTCGCGGCCTCTTCGGAACTCGCCACTGAGAGCCGACGGCGTCCTGAGTGAGGAACCCTTGTCGGACGCGCCCCGATTCTTGTGCCTCGCGCCAGGCCCTCGCGGATCCGGTCCCCCACTCGACGTTGGGTCAAGGACATCCATCACGACCACCGACTCCGGCCGTCACCGCGAGGGACCGGCTCATCGTCTCGGGCCGTCTCATTCCGGCGAGGGGTGCGTTACAACTGCCGCTTCGTCGAGACGT
>JAYSQJ010000277.1:0-5755 GCA_043721635.1 Acidimicrobiales bacterium
CGCTCGATCTCCTCGATGATCGGGTCGTCGCCGCAGGCGTCGAAGAAACTCTTCCAATCCCCCCAGTCGAGGTAGTGCTGGCGGCCCGCGGCGTCGGCGAGCACGCCGTCAATGTCGAAGATGACCGCCGGCCCCGCGGCGGAGGGCTCGGCTCGCCAGTGCCAGTTCTCTCGTGCGTAGTCCGAAGCCATCAGTCATTTCAGGCTAACGGCAACGAACCTGAAGTCTGCGAGACTGAGCCCGTGGGAACGACCGAGCGCCAAACGCTACCGATTCCGTACGGGCATCACGTCTACGTGGTGAGCGACCTCTCCATCTCGCCATCCACCGATGAGACGTCGCGGCCGGTCGCCGAGTTCATCAACCTGCTCGGCGACATCGACGACGCGGCCCTCGTGGTCGTGGCCGGCAACCTCTTCCACCCCCGTCCGTCGGCGGACCTCGCAAAGTTCATTGACGCCACTTTCGCGGCCCTGCCCGGGCTTCGTGACGCGATCTTCTCCTTCACCGCTCGCGAAGGCCACCGCTTCGTCGTCCTTCCGGGCACCGACGACCTGGGACTTCGGGTCAACACGAGAGCGCAGGCCCACCTGGAGTCGCTCGGCGTGCGCGTCGCGAACGACCTCGTTCTCCAGGTCGCCACGGCCGACGGAGTGCGCGACCTGGCCGTCGCCGCGGGAACCTGCACCGTCGACGCTCGTCGCGCGGACAAGCACGACCGGGCCGACGCCGACCGGCTCGAGGACCCCCTGTCACTGCCACGCTTCGTGGCGTCAAGGGTCCTGTACCGCCGGCTCGGAGGATGGGTGTGGTTTCCGTTCGTCGCCATGGTCCTCTTCGACCTGTTCGGTGCGGTCACGTCGATCGTCGCGCACTACACCCACGAGCACCTGCGCGTGCACACGCCGCACGCGCAGAGCTTCTGGGGCAACCTGCTGTGGAACCTCTTGATCATCGCCGTCGTCGAGGCTGTCGTCATCGGCGTCGCCGGGCTGACCGTTCGACGACGTTTCAACCGGGGAGCGAGGATCGCCGGCGTGCCCGAGCTCTGCGAGCCCCTGTCGCTCACGCACGTCGACGACGTCGACGCACTGGAGTTCGCTCGTCGGGTCGCCGAGCGCGGGGGCGCGGGGGCCGTCGTCGGTGGAGCCTCCCGACCGGCGCTAGCCTTCCTCGACCGCGGCGTCTGCGCCACACCGGGACCGTCGAGGACGGTGCTCGTCGAACGACGGGGCCGTCTCGGGCTGCCCCCGGTCTTCTCCTCGGTTGAGCGTCTCGGCATCGTCGAGATCGAGGCCGCGAGCGCAGTCCAGGTTCGTCTCTACGCCGGCGAGACGCCGAGACGGGGCGACCGATTGCTCGAGCGGATCGTCGCGGGCTCCAACGTCCAGCCGGCGCCACCGGACCTCACCACGACGGTCGGCTCGTGGCCGACCGGGAACCCCTTCCCCGTGACGGTCGAGCGACTGCGCGACCAACGGCGCCAGCGCACGCTCCGTCGCTGGGCCAGCGGACTGCTCTTCCTCGACGGCCTCGTCAACGTCGTGGTGACCGCGTCACCGCCCCTGCGCAGTCGCTTGCATTCGGTCCTGACCGTGCTGCCGCTCGGCGTGGCCCAGTCCGCCGCCGCGTTGACCGCGGTCGCGGGCATCGCCATGATCATGATGGCTCGCGGCGTTCGCCGGGGCCAGCGTCGAGCCTGGTTCCTCGCCGTCGGCGTCCTCTCCGTCACGATCGTGGCGCACCTCGCACGAGGCGGGAGCATCGTCGCCTCGCTCCTCGCCGCCGCGATCCTCGGACTGCTCATCGTCCAACGGCGCTACTTTCAGGCGACCACGGACCGCTCCAGCCTGCAATCGGCACTCCCCCGTCTGGGGCTCATCGCCCTCGTGACCGTAGCCGCGGCCACCATCAGCATCGAGGCCTCGCCGGCTCGACTCCACCACCTGCCCTCGGTCGGCGTGGTGCTGGTGGCCTGCGCAGAGCGGCTCATCGGCCAGAACAACATCAACCTGCCCGACCGGGTCGGGGACTTCATCAACCCGACGCTGCTCGCCGTGGGGCTGTCGCTCATCGTGTCGGCGTTCTACATGCTCACCCGCCCCGTCGTCGACCGACGACTCTCGATGACGGGGCGCAGCGCCGAGCGGCGCTTCGCCGAACTGCGCGCGCGAGAGATCGTCCGACGTCACGGCCGAGGCACACTCGACTACTTCGCGCTGCGCGACGATAAGCAGTTCTTCTTCTTTCGCGACTCGCTCGTCGCCTACGCCGTCTACGGCGGCGTGGCGCTGATCTCGCCCGACCCGATCGGCCCCGAGGCCGAGCGCACCGAGGCGTTCAGCGCCTACCGCGCCTACGCCGAGGGCCGGGGATGGACGATCGGTGTCGTCGGAGCCAGCGAGGCGTGGCTCCCGATCTACCAGGTCGCCGGCCTGCACCATCTCTACATCGGTGACGAGGCGATCGTCGACTGTCCGACCTTCAACCTCGCGGGCGGCAAGATGAAGGGGCTTCGCCAGGCGTGCACGCGACTCGCGCGACACGGCTACACGGTCGAGTTCCTCGACCCCTCCGACATCGAACCGAGTCGCGTCACCGACATCGTCGAACTGATCTCGATGCTGCGCCGCGGCGAGGCCGAGCGGGGGTTCTCCATGATGCTCGGTCGCCTGTTCAACCCCAAGGACAAGGGCCTCCTGCTCACGCTCGTTCACGGCCCCGACGGCAAGCCAGCCGCCGTCTGCCAGTTCGTGCCCTCGCCGGCCATCAACGGCTACTCGCTCGACCTCATGCGTCGCGACCCCGGCGACCACCCCAACGGACTCATCGACTTCGCCCTCTGCTCGACGATCGAGCACCTGCGCGACACGGGAGCCCGCGGTCTTTCGATGAACTTCGCGGCCTTCCGCTCCGTGCTGGAGGGCGGACGCGACGAGGGCGCCTTCACGAGAGTCGAGCGCTGGGCTCTCAAGCGGCTCTCGGGCATCTTCCCCATCGAGACGCTGTGGACCTTCAACTCGAAGTACCACCCCACGTGGCTGCCGCGCTACCTCGTCTACCCCGCGGCCGAGAGCTTCGTTCCCGTCGCCGCCGCGGTGCTGCGAGCCGAGTCACTCACCGAGCTGCCGGTATTCGGTCGATTTCTCACCAGCGACCCCGCGAATCGACCGGGCACCATCGTGCCCGACGAAGTGCTCGAAGCGGCGAGGCAGATCGACAGCGAAGTACTGCGCTGAACGGGCTTCGAGCACTCCGCTGGACGCGCATCGAGCACTCCGCGTCGATGCGCGCTGGTCCGACCCCTACAGAAGGTCCGTGCAACGGGGATCCGTCCAACGTCAGTTCAACGGACTCCACGAACGTCGCTTTCGTCAACGGGCCTTCGTCGGTCGAATCTCGAGACCAACGTCGCCGCTGATTGGGGACACGGCGGTCCACCGCACGAGTCGCCGACGTCGACCGTTTGTAGGTTGTGGCTCTCGCCCCGAGGACGCGTGAGGTCTCCGCGACGGCTGCGAACGAAGTGACCGGTGCGGACCTGAGCGACCGGGTCGGCTCCGATGGCGACCTCGACCGAGTTCGTCAACCGTCAGCGTCTTCGCAGCGGCGCCGGACTCGATCATCGTCATTGAACGGGTCCTGATCGTCATTGGAGTGAGTCCCGGCACCGAGAGGATCGGGCGCATCCCCCAGAAGGAACGCGACGGTCGAAGGGCCATGGACATCGTCCATCCCGACGACCAACCGTCAATCGTCGAGGTCCGCCGCCAGCTCTTCGGGGGCCGAGCGACCAGTGGAAGTCGTTGCGCTGGCGCGCCCGTCACGTCGACGGGCACTGGCTGGCGATGGAGACCCGCCCACGACTCCGGCGCCACGTGAATGGCCGGCCGAGCGCACCATCACCGAGGCCCTCGGCGCGAAGGGCTCGCTCGCGAGCACGGGCCGGAACTGATCCTGCTCGACGTGTGAATGCCGGACATCCCCGGCCCGCGCATCCTGCGCCGACGGCGCGACACCCGGGGCCCGGCGCGCGACTCACGACCCTCGAGGTCACACCAGATACGTGTGGCCGATCAGGCCGGCCGCCTCGCCGCGCGGCACGGCGGGCGAGAATAGGAACCCCTGACCCAGGGTGCAGACGAATCCCTGGAGGCGGCGCAACTGGGCGATCGTCTCGATCCCCTCGGCGAGCACGGTCATCCCCAGACTGTTGCCGAGCGACACGATCGTCTCGAGCAGGCGGTCCTGGTGAATGCTCTGATCGGGCGACCGGACGAAAATCTGGTCGATCTTGATGACGATCGGGTTCAACCGGGCGAGGTACGAGAGCGAGGAGAAGCCGGTACCGAAGTCGTCGAGCGCGACGCCGACCCCGAGTTCCGTGAGCTGCTCGATCATGCTCAGCGTGTCGGCGACCTCGAGCAGCGCCACCCCCTCGGTGATCTCGAGGATCAGCCGGTCCGGCGCAAGGCCGCTCGAGGCGAGCTCACCCCCGACCATCGCCACGAGTCCCGCGTCGTGGAACTGGCGAGCCGAGAGGTTCACCGACACGTAGGGCCCGACGGGTGACTCGGCCGTCCCCCGCCACGTGCTCGCCGCGCTCAGCGCCTCGTGGAGTGCGAATTCGCCCAACTCGAGGATCAGCCCGCTCTGCTCGGCGAGCGGGATAAAGACGGCTGGCGGCACCCACCCTCGTTCCTCGTGGCGCCACCGCATCAGGGCCTCGAAGCCGACGATCTGGCCGGTCGACAGGTGCACGATTGGCTGGTAGTGCATCGAGAGATCGCCCGCCGCCAGGGCCTGACGGAGCTCTTGGGCGAGCGAGAACTGGGCGAGCGCCTCATGGCGCATTCCCGGGGCGTGGAAGACGTAGCGGCCCTTACCCAGGCGCTTCGCCTCGTAGAGGGCGAGGTCGGCGTCGCGCACGACGTCGGTGTCCGTCGCGCTCGAGCGGTCCCAGACCACGACGCCGAGGCTCGCGCGTTGGTTGAAGCTCAGCGCGCCGAGGTGCACCGGCTCGTCGAGCGCCTTTAATAAGCGCACGGCGATGGTCTCGGCCTCCTCGACGCCGGCCACATCCTCGGCGAGGAAGAGGAACTCGTCGCCCCCGAAACGACAGAGGGTGTCGGAGTTGCGCGCGACGGCCTCGAGCCGTCGAGCCAACTCCATGAGGAGCTGATCGCCCACGAGGTGGCCGTGGGTGTCGTTCACGCCCTTGAAGTCGTCGAGGTCGAGCAGCATCAGCGCGCAACGGCCGCCTTGGCGCAGCACGCGAGCCTGCGCTTGGGCGAGGCGGTCCTGGAAGAGCGCCCGGTTGGCCAGTCCCGTCAGCGGGTCGTGCAGCGCCTGGTGCGACAGCAGGGCGGTGAGCGAGCGCTCCTCGGTGATGTCGCGTTCGGAGATGATGAAGTACATGGTGTTCCCGGCCTCGTCCTTAGCGGGTGACTTGGACACCTCGACGAAGAGCATGTGCCCGTCCTTGTGGAGGTAGCGCTTCACGTAGCGAACGTGGTCGATCTCGCCTCGCATGATTCGATCGTGCGACCCCTCGGTAATCCCCACGTCGTCGGGGTAGGTGAACAGCTTCGAGTCGAAGCCGATGATCTCGTCCGGTGTCCGTCCCACCAACTGGTAGAACGCCTCGTTCGCGGCGAAGATGCAGTCCTTGAGGTCGGTGAAGACCATCGGCGCCATGTTGTGCTCGAACGCGAGACGAAAGTGCCGCTCGGCGTCGCGGCGGGCCCGTTCGGCC
>JAYSQJ010000278.1:0-1926 GCA_043721635.1 Acidimicrobiales bacterium
GCGGCGGTGATTCGCAGCACGCCCCCTTCGGGCATGGCGTCGCGGGCGTTGATCGACAAGTTGAGGATCATCTGCTCGAACTGGTCGGCGTCGGCTCGCACGTTGCCGACCGCGTCGTCGAGCTCCCAGTGCAGCTCGATCTCGCCGCCGAGGATCCGCTCGAGCACTTCGGCGTTGGACTGGATGATGGCGACCGGGTTGAACACGACCGGCTCAGTGGCGTTGATCCGACCAATGGTCTGCAGCTGACCCGTGAGCAGCGACGCGCGCGAGGCGGTCGCTTGGATGTCGCGCACCATCTGCGAGGAACGCTCGTCGCCCGAAAGGTCGTTCGAGAGGATCTCCGCGTACCCGGCGATGAGCGTCAGCAGGTTGTTGAAGTCGTGGGCGATCCGACTCGCCACCTGGCCCCGGATCTCCATCGTGTTGGCGTGGCGCAGCTCGGCGGTGAGCTGGCGATGGTTCGTCACGTCGTCGACCAGGGTAAGGATTCCCTGCACCTCACCGTCGGCGCCCATCAACAGAGCCGCCGACACCGTCAGTATGCGCAGTCGGCCGGCGACCTCGACGTCGACGAAGTCGCGCAGCGCGACTGAACCGCCCCGCACGACGTCGGACCACAGCTCGCGAAGTCCCTCCAGCGCGCCCGACGGGAAGCGGACTTCGCCGTCGCTGGCGCCATCGTCGAACTCGGCCCAGGCGAACACCCGACTGGCGGCCCGGTTCCACCAGCGCACCCGGCCGTCGACGTCGACCTCGACGATCCCGACCGGCGCCGTTTCAATGAGGGTGCGCAGCCTCGTCTCGCTAGTCTGGATCGAGCGGCTCAACTCCGCCGCGCCCAGGGCAGTGGACGCCATCTGGGCGAGCAGGGTGAGGACCTCGCGGTCCTCGGTGCTGTAGCCCCGGTTCGAGTCGCGTCGTATGGCGATCACGCCGAGGTGGCGCACCCGACGCTCGACCATCGGGGCGACGAGCCAGCCGTTCTCCAGCCACGGTTCGCTGCCGTCTTCGCGCGCCCGGGGTAGATCATCGACCGGACTCTCGACGGGGCTAGTGCACACGGCCGGTCGACCACGGTGCGCGACGCCGCGCAACGGCGCGGCAGCCCCGGCGTCGAGCGACACAACGGCGACGGCGACGTCGAAAACGCTCTGGGCACTGCCGGCGATATTGCGCATGATGTCGCGCTCGTTGCGCAGGCTGGTCAGCGTGATCGACGCGGCGATGAGTTGGTGGAGTTGGCTCGCGATGCGCTGGGTCCGACGAACGGCGTCGCGGGTGTCGCGCAGGAGCAGGATCCGCTCGATCGAGTGGGCCGCGCGCCAGGCCACCTCCTCGGCCGCGGCGACCTCGGGCGCACCGAATCCCGGTCCGTCCACGTCACTGGCGAACGTGATCGTCCCGAAGGGCAGATCGTTGACGAAGAGGGCGACGACCACGATTCGCGCCGTCGCGTCCGCATCCTCGAGCGACCACTGGCTCTCACCACTGGAGAGCGCTCGCTCGGTCAAGGCGCCACGCTGCGGCCAGCGCGAGGCGCCGTCGGCCGCGCAACAGTCGACGTGGAGGCCACTCTCGGTCTGCGCACAGCCCCGGTGCCGTGCGCAGAAGACCTTGGGCTCGCCCCCCCGATCGACGACGTCCACGATGCACCAGTCGCAGAAGGCCGGCACGGCCATCTCGGCGAGGGCAGTCAGGCCGTCCTCGTAGGAGGTCACCGATGACATCGTCGCCCGACTCTCCTCGTGACGCATCTTCGAGTAGCGCTGCGTGAAATCCAGAGCACGACCGAGTCCGGTGCCGATCGGCGCGGCGTCGAGGTCGCGCGTCACGTCAGCTCTCTCACTCGACGCCCGACCGGTTTGTCACCGCGGCGCCCAACGAATCGCCAGACCGGCGACGTCCGTTTCATGTGACTGGTAC
>JAYSQJ010000279.1:0-20044 GCA_043721635.1 Acidimicrobiales bacterium
CGGTCTAGGCAGTCGCGGTTCCAGCACCGGTGCCGGGGGCTTGTCGCCCCCGGCACCGGTGCTCGTTACGATGGGTCCATGGCTGATAACCCCAAGGGCAAAGTCGTGAAGTCCGGCATCGGCGTCCTCGGTGCGCTCGCGACGATCGTGTCGGTGTGGTGGTTCGCGCTTCGACCGCGCTCGAAGAGGAACGGCGACGCGACGACCGAGGAGTAGGCGTCCTCGCTGACCGCACGCGCGGCGCCGAGCGTTAGCGTTGCTCCTATGGCTTCCGCTTCATTCGCCCCGATCCGACACCGCAGCTTTACTCTCTCACTCGTGTCGTCCTTCGTCTCCTCGACGGGGACGTGGATGCAGACCGTGGCCCTGGGGGTGTACCTCACCGAGACGACGCACAATCCGCAGTGGCTCGGACTCTTGACGGTCGCGGCGTGGTCGCCGGCGCTGATCGGCTCGCCACTCGGGGGCGTCATCGCCGATCGCTGGAGCCGCCAGCGCTGGATCCAGTTGAACAACCTCGTGATGGCGGTGACCGCCAGCGCCCTGGCGACGGCCGCCCTGACCAAGCACTTGACGCCCCAGCTGGCCTGCTACCTGGCCCTGGTGGAGGGGCTCGCCAGTTCGGCCTCGTGGTCGGCCTGGCAGTCGTTGTTGCCGGACCTCGTGGAGCGTGACGAGGTGCTCGCCGCGGTCTCGTTGTCGTCGGCCCAGTTCAACCTCGGGCGCATCATCGGCCCGATGCTCGCGGGCGTCGCGCTGGCCTTGGGTTCTCCGGGGCTCTGCTTCGCCCTCAACGCCGCGTCGTTCGTCTTCGTCGTGATCATCTTCTCGTTCGTGCGAAGCGCACCGCGTCCCAAGCCCACAACGAAGATCCACCCCTGGGCCGAGACCGTCGTCGGAGCCAAGCAGGCGTGGGCGGTGCGCGGATGCCGTTACCCCATCATCGCGGTGGGCACCGTCGCGATCATCGCGAGCCCCTTCATTGCGCTGGTGCCGGCCATGGCGATCCAGACGCTGCACGCCGGCAAGGTCGGCGTGTCGTGGCTCGTCACGGCCCAGGGGGTCGGCGCGGTGCTGGGCGCCGTGACCCTGCCGGCGCTCGCCAAGCGCACGTCGCGCCTGGCGGTGCTGCGCGGCTCGCTCGCAGTCATCGCACTCGCGCTCGCCCTCTACGGTCTCGCGCCGAATCTGGCCTGCGCGGCGGCGGCACTGGTGGTGCTCGGCGGCGCCTACGTCGGCACGCTGACCGGCCTCAACACGGCGGTGCAACTGCACGCGCCGCTCAGTGAGCGTTCGCGGATCCTCTCGCTCTACACACTGTCTCTGTCCATCTTTTATCCGGTCGGAGCCCTCGCCCAGGCGTCCTTCGCCAAGTCCTGGGGCGTGCGCCCGGTGACCGTCGCCGCCGCGGGGGTGCTGGCGCTCGCGCTGGTCGCCGTCACGGCACTGCGCCCGGCGCTCTGGGGCGAACTGGGTTCAACTCCGACGGCCCTTCCGGTTTTGCTGGCAGAATAGAGCCATGCCATTCATAGCCATCAATCCAGCCACTGAAGAGGTCGTCGCCGAGTTCGACGGCCACACGCCCGTCGAGGTCGAACACGCGCTCGAACAGGCCGCCGCCGCCTTCCAGCAGTGGAAGCTCACGCCGGTGAAGGACCGCGCCCAGCTGATGCTGCGGGCCGCCGAGTTGCTCGAGGCCGAAATCCCGACCGTCGCCGAACTGATGACGAGCGAGATGGGCAAGACCTTCAACTCCGCCAAGGGCGAGGCCGCCAAGTGCGCCGCCACCATGCGCTACTACGTCGAGCACTCCGAGTTGATGCTCGCCGACGAGATCGTGCCGACCAAGGGCTCGTTGAGCGGTTTCCGCTTCGACCCAATCGGCGCCGTGCTGGCCGTGATGCCCTGGAACTTCCCCCTGTGGCAGTTCATCCGCGTCGCCGCCCCGACGGTGATGGCCGGCAACGTGATGGTCCTGAAGCACGCCTCGAACGTGCCGGGATGCGCGAAGTACATCGAGGACCTGTTCCTGCGCGCCGGATTCCCCAAGGGCGTCGTCACGACGCTGTTCATTGGCCACGACCAGATCGCGACAATCATCGCCGACCGGCGCATCGCCGCGGTGACGTTGACCGGCTCGGACCGAGCCGGACGCTCGGTAGCCGAGCTCGCGGGCGCGAACCTGAAGAAGGCCGTGCTCGAGCTCGGGGGTTCGGACCCCTTCATCATCGCGAGCTCCGCGGACATGGACGTCACCGTGCCTCTGGCGGTCACGGCGCGGGTGCAGAACAACGGGCAGGCCTGCATTGCGTCGAAGCGCTACATCGTGGTAAAGGAGCGCGCCGACGAGTTCCTATCGAAGTTCGTGGCCGCGATGTCGGTCGTGCCGACTGGTGACCCAATGGATCCGTCCACCGTCCTCGGACCGGTCGTGAGCAAAGTCCAGCTCGACGAGCTGACCGCTCAGGTGAGCGACGCCGTCGCCAAGGGCGCGGTCGTGCACACCGGCGGCACTGCGTTGGCGGGCAAGGGCTTCTTCTTCCCGGCGACCGTGCTGACCAACGTGCCCGTCGACTCCCGAGCCGGCTGCGAGGAGCTGTTCGGGCCGGTCGCCGTGGTGCAGGTCGTCGATGACCTGCGCGCCGCAATCGAGTTCGCCAACGCGACGCCGTGGGGCCTTGGTGGCGCCATCTACGCGACCGACCAGGCCGAGATCGACGCCGCCATCGCCGGCCTCGACGTCGGCATTGTCTTCGCCAACGCCATCGTCGCCTCGATGCCCGAACTGCCCTTCGGCGGTACGAAGGAATCGGGCTTTGGACGCGAGTTGGGCGAGTTCGGCCTGCGCGAGTTCACGAACGTCAAGTCCTTCTACGTGGCGTGAGCCTGTACTACTTCGACCACGCCGCGTCCGCTCCCCGCCGCGACGAGGTCGCCGAGGCCATGGAGCCCTGGCAGCACGGCGTCGTCGGTAACCCCTCGGGCAGCCACCAGGCCGCTCGAGGGGCCCGGCGCGCCATCGAGGAGGCCCGGGACGAGGTGGCGGCCTTCGTGGGGGCTAAGCCCGGCGGCGTGATCTTCACCGGTGGCGGCACCGAGTCGTGCGACCTGGCGGTCGTGGGCGTGACGAATTACCACCGACGCACCCACGAGCGTTCGCAGATCGTCATCTCGCGCATCGAGCACCACGCCATCATCGACGCGGCGAAGAAGATGGCGAGCGACTTCGAGAGCGTCAGTGTGCGCTACGTCGACGTCGACTCCGACGGCGTCCTCGACCTCGATTCGCTCGAGTCGGTCCTGAGTGAGGACTCGGCGATCGTGAGCGTCATGGCGGTGAACAACGAGACCGGCGTGCGCCAGCCCCTCGACGGGGTGAACGCAATGGCGAAGAGCCTGATCCCCGGCGGGGTGACGACCCACACTGACGCCGTGGCCGGTGCGCCGTGGCTCAACCTGCCCATGGTGAGCGCCTCGATGGACATGATCTCGATCTGCGCGCACAAGATCGGTGGGCCGGTGAGCAGCGGGGCGCTGATCCTGCGCCACGACGTGGACCTCGACGCAGTGGTGCCCGGTGGGGGGCAGGAGCGTGGTCGACGCGGCGGCACGGTCGACGTGGCCGCCGCCGTTGGGCTGGCCGCCGCCGTGCGCGCCACGGCCAAGGAGCTGACCGAGGTCGCCGAGCGGGTCGCGACGTTCCAGTCCAAGCTGATCGTGGCCCTCAGCCTGCTGCCGGGCAGCCGGGTCACGGCGCTCGAGGCGCTGCGGGTCCCCGGCACCGTGCACCTGACCTTCGCGGGGCTCGCCAGCGACGAGTTGCTCTTCCTGCTCGACCAGGAGGGCGTGTGCGCCTCCGCCGCGGCGAGCTGCTCGAGCGGCGCCGGCGAACCGAGCCACGTGCTCGCCGCCATGGGAGTGCCCGTGGAGCGGGCCCGGGGCGCGCTACGCCTCTCGATGGGCCCCGAGACGACCGCCCAGGACGTCGACGCCCTCATCCGAATCCTCTCCTCGGTGGTGTACCGACTACGCGGCGAGGCATAGCGACTCCCTCGACTGGCAGACTGGGACGGTGAAAGTCCTCGTAGCGATGAGTGGCGGCGTCGATTCGTCGGTGGCCGCGGGACTCTTGATCGAGCAGGGCCACGAGGTCGTCGGCGCCACGTTGAAGCTCTGGGGTGGCGTGTCGGACTCGGGTTGTTGCTCGGTGGGCGACGTCGACGACGCCCGTCGGGTCGCGCAGATCCTCGGCGTCGACCACCACGTCTTTAACTACGCCGAGGAGTTCGAGCGCCACGTGGTGACGCCGTTCGTCGAGGGACACGCCGCCGGCCAGTCACCCAATCCCTGCATCGAGTGCAATCGCCACATCAAGTTCGACCTCCTGTTCGAGCGCGCGAGTCGGCTCGGCTTCGAGGCCGTCGCCACCGGGCACCACGCTCAAGTGCTTGCGCGCGACGGAGTCCACTACCTCGTGCGCGGCGCCGACGCCCTGAAGGACCAGAGTTACGTCCTGGGCTACTTGCGCGAGGCCCAACTGGCCTCGCTGCAACTGCCGATCGGCGCCATGCAGAAGTCCGAGGTGCGCGAGCACGCGCAACGGCTCGGACTGCGTACGTGGGACAAGCCCGACAGCCAGGACGTCTGCTTCATCGAGGCGAGCAAGGGCCGCGAAGCCTTCCTGCGCCAGCGCCTCGCGCTCACCCCCGCCAAGATCGTCGAGCGTGCCACCGGCGAGGTTGTGGGCACGACCGAGGCCGCCGAGTTAATGACCGTCGGACAACGACGGGGCGTGGCGCCCGGTCGCGACGGCGAACGGCGCTACGTCGCGAGCGTGGACCTCGCGGCCCAGCGCGTCGAGGTCGGTCCGCTCGCCGAGGTGATGGTGGGCACGATCGGGCTCGACGGGGCGTCGCTCACCTTCGCCCACAACGCCCTGGTGGACGGCACGGTCGTGCTGGCCCAGTGGAGCGCCCACGGCGCGGCCCGCCCGGCGACGCTGCGACTCGGCGACCGATGGTGGCTCGAGTTGCACGAGCCGGCCCGCCCGGTCGCGCCCGGCCAGTCGGTCGTGCTCTACCGGTTCGACGAGCCCGCGGTCGTCGAGGGCGCCGCGGTCGTCGCCGCGCCGTGATCCCAGCCGAGCACGTCGCGCGGCTGCGCGCCGAGATCGTCCGTCACAACGAGTCGTACTACGTGCACGATTCGCCAACGATTCCCGACGGCGACTACGACGCGCTCGTGCGCGAGCTGCGCGAGCTCGAAGAGGCCCACCCCGAACTGGCCGACGAGCAGTCGGTGACCCAGAAGGTCGGCGCGCCGGTCGCGGCCATCTTCAGTGCGGTCACCCACGCCGAGCCCATGCTCAGCCTGGACAACGTCTTCGACGTCGCCGAGCTGCGCGCCTGGGGCGACCGGTGCGCGAGGGGGCTTGGACTCGTCGCGTCGGATCTGGTGCTCGCGGTCGAGCCCAAGATCGACGGCCTCGCGCTCTCGATCCTCTACGTGGACGGCGTCCTCACCCGAGCCGCAACCCGCGGCGACGGACGGGTGGGCGAGGACGTGACCGAGAACGTTCGCACGATTCGCAACGTGCCCCCACTGCTCTCCGGGCAACGCTCCGGACGGGTCGAGGTGCGCGGTGAGGTCTTCCTCGCCAAGTCGGACTTCGACGACCTGAACGCCCGCCAGCGGGGGCTCGGCGAGCGCGAGTTCGCCAATCCCCGCAACGCGGCGGCCGGCAGCCTACGCCAGAAGGAGCCGTCGGTCACGGCGGCGCGGGCCCTGTCGTTCCTCGCGTACCAGCTCGTCGAGCTCGCCGGCGCCGCGTCGTTCGACTCCTACCTCGACACGATCGCCCAACTGGGTCGGTGGGGATTCCTCACGGCACCCGAGTCGACGTGCGAGATCGGCGTCGAGGCGATGATCGCGCGCAGCGACTGGTTCGAGGTGCACCGTCACGACCTCGGCTACCAGATCGACGGGGTGGTGATCAAGCTCGACGGCCTCGCCCTGCGCGGCCGGCTCGGCTTCACGAGCCGTGCGCCGCGCTGGGCGATTGCGCGCAAGCTCCCACCCGAGGAGCGCACGACGCGCCTGCACGACATCGAGGTCTCCATTGGCCGCACCGGCCGCGCCACGCCCTACGCGGTGCTCGAGCCCGTCGTGGTCGCCGGCTCGACGGTGTCGATGGCGACGTTGCACAACCAGGACCAGGTGGCGGCGAAGGACGTGCGTCCCGGCGACCTCGTCATCGTGCGAAAGGCCGGCGACGTCATCCCCGAGGTCGTCGGCGCCGTGGCCGAGGCCGGGCGGCGCCGCAAGCCCGCCTGGCGGTTCCCGACGAACTGCCCCGCCTGTGGCGGCGCGCTGGAGCGCGTGGGAGAGGCGAGCGACACCTACTGCGTCAATCCGTCGTGCCCGGCCCAGCAGCTGGCGCAGTTCATCCACTTCGCGTCGCGCGAGGCGCTCGACATCGAGGGTCTCGGCGAGCAGCGGATGGCCCAGCTCCTCGCCGAGGGTCTGGTCGACGACGTGGCGGACCTGTTCAACCTGCGCGTCGAGGACCTCTCGTCGCTCGAGGGCCTCGGCGATCTCTCGGCGACGTCGCTCGTGGGGGCGATCCAGGCCGCCAAGTCGATGCCGCTCAGTCGGGTGCTGGTCGGACTCGGCATCCGCCACGTCGGACCGGTCGCGGCGCGCGAGCTGGCCGCGGCCCTGGGAAACTACACCGCTCTCGCCGCGGCTTCGCTCGAGGAGCTCGAGGCGGTCGGCGGCATCGGGCCGGTGATCGCGAAGTCGATCTTCGACTACTGCCGCGAGGACGAGACCGCCCAGCGGATCGCCAGCTTCGCCGCGGCCGGGTTGGCGCTCGAAGAGCCCCGAGCGGCCTCCAGTGTCGCTCAGACCCTGTCCCAGCGTGCCGTCGTGGTGAGCGGGGTCGTCGAGGGCCACTCGCGCGACGGCGCCGAGGCGGCAATCGTGGCCCGCGGGGGGACGTCGCCGGGCTCGGTGTCGAAGAAGACCTACTGCGTCGTGGTGGGCGAGTCACCGGGGGCCTCGAAGGTCACCAAGGCGCGGGACCTCGGCGTCCCCCTGGTGCCGGCCAGTGAGTTCGAGACCCTGCTGGGAACTGGAACGTGGAGCACCACGCTCTCCTGAACGCACGTAGGTAAGGTTGGTTACGCCCATGCCACCGTCCACCTTCTCCCGCGGTCACCACCTGGTCAACCGCTACCGCGTCGACGAGCTGCTCGGCGTCGGCCAGACGGCCGAGGTCTACGTCGCCCAGGATCTCTCCCTGCAGCGCACGGTCGTCGTGAAGGTGCTGCTGCCGCGGCTGGCGGAGCACGAGGACGTCCGCCGGGCCTTTCGCGATCGCATCGTGCGCGCGGCGACCCTGAGCCACCCCCACCTCGCGCGCGTCTACGACGGGGGCCAGGAGGCCGGGGCGATCTTCATGATCACCGAGTACCTGACGGGCGGCTCGCTCGAGGACGTGCTCGCGTCGGGACGGCGCCTCAGCGTCGACGACGGAGCCCGACTCGGCCGCGACGTCGCGAGCGTACTCGGCTACGTGCACGACAACGGCTTCGTGCATGGTTCGCTCTCGCCCTCGAAGCTGCTGTTCGACGCGGAGGGACGAGTCCGCGTGAGCGACATTGCGTTGGCTGGCCTCTCCACGGCCTACCGTGAGCGCTTCACGCTCGACGACGTGCGCTACCTCAGTCCCGAGCAGGCCATCGGCGATCCGGCCGGACCCAAGAGCGACGTGTACGCGCTGGCCCTGATCATCTTCGAGGCCGTCACCGGCACCACGGCCTTCGAGGGCATGACGCCCGAGGCGGTGCTGCGCGCACGCATCAACACGTCGTTGCCCGTGCGCCCCGAGCTCGGCACTCTCGACATGCTGCTGGCCCAGGCCGCGGTGCCCGACCCGCGCCTGCGCCTCGACGCCGAGCCGTTCGCCAGTCGCCTCGCGGGCGTGGTGAGCAACGCGACGCCCCTGGTGGTGGCGCCCGTGCGGGGCGAGGTGCCTCTGCTGGCCCAGTTCACGCCGGCCGAGCCGCGCAGCTCGATCGGTTTTCGGCCTCCCTCGCCCGACCAGGTCACCGGCACCACCTCGGCAATCGCCCCGCGCACGCCCCGACCCGTGCGGGTCCGGGCGTCCGACGACTGGGTCCCGGACAGCGACGTGGCGGCCGCGCCGTCGCCACGCCACGCCACGCCGCGCGGGCTCGAGCACATCGACTACGAGCGACCGCCGCGCAACCGCCGACTGGTGTTCTTCTTCGCCGCGCTACTGCTCGTGGTCGTGGCGGTCGGTGGGGGAGCCGCGTGGAAACTGGGCCTCTTCAGCCAGAACCACAACGTGCCCTCCTTGACCAACCTGACCCTCTCCGAGGCGGCGACGCAACTGCGCGCCGACGGCTTCACGGTGACGGCGAACCGGCACGCCAACTCGTCCTCCGTCGCCAAGAACGGAATCATCCAGCAGAGCCCGGTGGCGGGCACCAGCGCCCAGAGCGGCCAGGTCATCACGGTCACGGTCTCCGACGGCCCGGTCATGGTCACGCTGCCCGCCACGCTGATCGGTGAGGACTGCGGCACGGCGACCGCGCAGCTCGCCAAGAAGAAGATCAGCGCGCAGTGTCCGACGTCGGCCGCGGTGACGAGCGTCGCCGTGCCGGCCGGGCGGGTCGCCAAGGTCCTCTACCAGAACCGACCGGCACCCCCGGCGGTTCCGCTGCACTCGACGCTGGTGCTGGCGCTCTCGAAGGGAACGGGCACGCCGACGACGACGACCACCGTGACCTCGGGCACGACCACGACGACGGTCGCCGGCACGACGACTACGTCAACCACGACGACCACCGCCGTCCAGCCGCTCGTCTCGATGCCCAACGTCGTCGGAAAGAACCAGGCGCAGGTCGCCGCCGCGATGAAGGTAGTCGGTCTCTACTACTCGACCAGCGGCCCGGGTTCGGGCCTTCACCCCACCTGGACGACCGTCGTCTCGCAGATCCCGGCGCCGGGCACCAAGATCAAGCGACTTTCCACGGTCTCGTTGAATGTGAAATGAGCGTCGACTGTGACCTCTGCGAGGCCGCGGTGGTGACGACGCGGTACTTCCAGGACGACGACTGCTGGATCGCGGACTGCGAGATCTGCCTCGTGCCGATGGTGGTGTGGCGCGTCCACGATCCGACGCCGCCCGACGAGGTGCGCGTGCGCCTCCTCGAGGCCCTCGGCCTCGTCGCCGACGAGGCGCTCGGCAGCGGTAACTGGTCGGTCGACGACCACATGCGCAACATCCCCGATCACTACCACGCGCACGCCCGTCCGCCCTACTTCTGGCGACGGGGTCAGGCCTAGGGCTCCCAGATTGCTCGTTACAATCGGGTCACCACATCTTTCAAAGGGGACACCATGGGTGCACTGGACGGTCGCGTAGCAATCATCACCGGAGCCGGCCGAGGCATCGGACGCGAACACGCCCTGCTGTTCGCCGCCGAGGGCGCCAAGGTCGTCGTCAACGACCTCGGCGGGGGCCTGGACGGCTCGGACCAGGTCGCCTCGCCGGCCGAGGAGGTCGTCGCCGAGATCAAGGCCATGGGCGGCGAGGCCGTCGCGAACCACGACAACGTGGCAGACTGGGAGGGCGGCCAGCGCTTGATCCAGACTGCGCTGGACACCTTCGGCGAGCTGCACGTGCTCGTAAACAACGCCGGCATCCTGCGCGACCGGGTGCTCGTCAACCTGAGCGAGGACGACTGGGACGCGGTCATCAAGGTCCACCTGAAGGGCCACTTCGTCCCGTCGCGCCACGCCGCGACGTACTGGCGCGAGCGGGCCAAGGCCGGCGACCCGGTGAAGGCGTCCATCATCAACACCTCGTCGACGTCGGGGCTGCTCGGCAACATCGGCCAGTCCAACTACGGCGCCGCCAAGGCCGGCATCGCGGCCTTCACCGTCATCATCGCCGAGGAGCTCGGCCGCTACGGCGTACGCGCCAACGCAATCGCCCCGGCCGCGCGCACCCGGATGACCGAGTCCACGCCGGGGCTTTCGGACCACGTCGTGAAGCCCTCGGACGCCGCGGAGTTCGACGTGTGGGACCCGGCCAACATCTCGCCCTTGGTGGCCACGCTGGCGATGGAGGACTGCGAGGCGACCGGCCAGACGTTCTTCGTCCAGGGCGGTACGGTCCGGCGGTTTCAGAACTGGACGATGACTGACACTCTCGAGAAGAACGACCGATGGTCGGTCGCTGAACTCGCTGCGCAACTGCCCACTTTGCTGAAGTGAGCGAAGAGCGCCCGGCGGCGCACCTGGACCGTGCGGACCCCGACGGGCTGCTGAACGCGCGCACCGATCCCGGCGCGGAGGCGTTCGGCACGCTGGGCAACGAGGCCGGGAGCGACCTCAACTGGCTGTTGATGCTGCGCCACCGGGTGCAGGCGCGCGCCGAGGGCTCGTCGCGCTACGAGTGGTGGGTCCTGTGGTCGCTGCTGGCGGGGCTCTTCGCCCTCAACTTCACCTTCACTGTCTTCATCGTGGCGCTGCCGACCGTGGCGGGACAGTTCCACACCAGCGTGACGGTGCTGACGTGGACCATGGTGGGTCCCCTGCTCGCCTACGGTCTGGCGGCCCCGATCCTCGGCAAGACCGGCGACATCTACGGACACCGCCGGCTCTACCTCTTCGGGCTGCTCGGCGCGATGGTCTCGGCGGTCCTGACCGCGGTCGCGCACAACGTCGACATGTTGCTCTTCGCCCGCGCGCTCGACGGCATCCAGGGGGCGGCGACCGGCACGGCCTCGGGGGCGCTGATCAACATGGTCTTCGGACGTGAGGAGCGGGTCAAGGCCTTGGGATGGTGGAGTCTCGTCGGTGCGGGGGGACCGGTCATCGGCGTGTCGCTCGGCGCGCCGATCATCGCCGCCTACGGATGGCGGGCGCTCTTCTGGTTCCAGCTGGTGCTGCTCGTGGTCGCCTTCGGCGTCGTCTCGATCGTGCTGCCCAAGCGCCGCGGCACGCCGGCCGAGGAGGCCCAGAAGAAGGCCGAGGCCCGCGCCGAGTTCAAACGGATGGACTGGCTCGGCAGCTGGGCGCTGTCGCTCGCCGTCACGACCCTGATGCTGGGCCTCTCGGTCGGCCCGAGCGTCGGGTGGACGAGCCCGTGGTGCCTCTCGGCGTTCGTCCTGTCGGCGGCGATGACGATCTCGTTCGTGCTGCGGATCCGCACGGCGAAGAACCCGCTCATCCCCGCGCACTACTTTCGGCGCCGCAACTTCGTCATGCCGATGGTGCTGCGCGCCACCGCCAACTTCGCCTACTTCGGCGCCTTCTTCCTCTTTCCGCTGCTGATGGAGCAGGGCTACGGCTACTCGATCCCGCACGTCGGCGCGCTCGCCATCGCGCGCCCGATCACCTTCTCGCTCTGCTCGCCGATCGCGGGCTACGTGGCGGTGCGAATCGGTGAGCGCGTCTCGGCCATCGCCGGGGCGACGTTCCTCACGGCGTCGCTCGGCCTGTTCGCGCTGCTCTCGCCGAGCTCGGGAACCTGGATGATCGCCGTCGCGCTCGCGCTCTCGGGGCTCGGCATGGGCGTCGCGATGCCCTCGTCGAGCTCGGTCATGGCCAACGAAGTCAAGCCGACCGAGTTCGGTGTCATGACCGCGGCGCAGATGCTCGCGATGCAGGTCGGCGAGGTCGCCGGCATCCAGGTCCTCGAGACCGTCCAGCAGGCGCTGGTGCACCGCCACCACCTCGCCCACGCGAAGCCGGGGCCGGCGCTGCTCGCCACGTTCCAACTGCCGTTCTTCATCGGGGCCTGCGTGGGCGCGATCGGACTCTGCTCGGCGCTCTTCATCCACTCGATCCCGCGCGAGCGCGCGAGGTCGGCGATTTAGCCTATTGGGTAGGCTCGAGACCTATGACCGCACCCATCAGGCCAGGCTGTGAGCCCTTCTCCTTCGCTGGCGGCACCGGCGGCGTCCTCGTGCTGCACGGCTTCACGGGCAATCCCTTCTCCATGCGCCCGCTGGCCCAGCGCTGCGCGCAGGCCGGCTACAGCGTCGAGCTGCCACTACTGCCCGGTCACGGCACCGAGGTCGCCGACATCGTCGCGACCCGCTGGGCCGACTGGTCGGGTGTCGCGCTGGAGGCCTTCGACGAGTTGGCGACGCGCTGCGAGCGCGTCGCCGTGGTCGGCCTCTCGATGGGCGGCGCCCTGACGGCGATGGTGGCCGAGCAGCGCGCGTCGGTGGCGGGTTGTGTCTTCATCAACCCCCTGCTGCAGTCGCCGGGCGCGGAGATCGAAGAGGGCCTCGCCGCGCTGCTCGACGCCGGCCTCGAGACCCTCGACAAGACCACCGAGGACATCAAGAAGACCGACGAGTCCGAGCTCGCCTACGAGTCGTGGCCGCTCGCGGCGCTGGCCAGTGTGTTCGAGGGCTTGGGGCCCGTGAAGGCCGAGCTCTCGAGGATCACCGCGCCGTGCCTCTTGCTCTCGAGTCGCCAGGATGACACCGTGCCGCCCGAGAACGGGACGCTCCTCGTCGAGCACGTGACCGGGCCGCTCGAGCGGATCTGGCTCGAGGACTCCTTTCACGTCGCCACCCTCGACAACGACCGTGAGCTGGTCGAGACCTCGACCATTGACTTCCTCGTGAGGGTGCTTTCGTGACGCCGCTTCGTCGGGAGGACGTCGCTCACGTCGCGCGTCTGGCCCGTCTGACGTTGAGCGAGGCCGAACTCGACCTGTTCACCGTGCAGCTCGGCCAGGTCCTCGAGCACGCCAACGACATGGCGAACCTCGACCTCACGGGTGTCGTGCCCACGGCGCACCCCTTCGGGCTGATCAACGTCGTGCGCGCCGACGTCGTGCGCCCGAGCCTCGATCGCGACGCCGTGCTCGCTATGGCACCCGACGCGCAGGACGACCGCTTCGGCGTGCCGCGCATCATGGGCGAGGCCCCGTGAAGACGGCCGAGCAGGTAGCGCGCGAGGTGCGCAGCGGCGAGACGACCGCCACGGCCGAGCTCAACGCCGCGCTGAGGTCGGTGGCGGCGCGCAACGAGGAGTTGAACGTCTTTCTCTACGTCGACGAGGAGGGCGCCCGCGCGGCGGCCACGCTCATCGACGACCGGGTCGCGCGCGGCGAGGTCGTCGGCCCACTGGCGGGCGTGCCGGTGGCGCTGAAGGACAACCTCTGCCAGGCCGGCGTCCCGACGACGTGCTCGTCGCGCATCCTCGAGGGCTGGCGCCCGCCGTACAACGCCACCGTGGTCGACCGCCTGCTCGCGGCCGGCGCCGTGCCGGTGGGCAAGACCAACCTCGACGAGTTCGCCATGGGTTCGTCGACCGAGAACTCCGCCTTCGGGCCGACGAAGAACCCCCTCGACCCCTCGAGGGTGCCGGGCGGCTCCTCGGGCGGCTCGGCGGCCGCCGTCGCGGCCGACATGACGCCGATCGCGATCGGCAGTGACACGGGCGGATCCATTCGCCAGCCCGCGGCGCTGTGCGGACTCGTCGGGGTGAAGCCCTCCTACGGCCTCGTCTCGCGCTACGGCCTCATCGCCTTCGCGAGCTCGCTCGACCAGATCGGGCCCCTGACCACGACCGTGATGGACGCGGCGATCGTGCTCGAGGCCATCGCCGGTCACGACCCGATGGACTCGACGTCGCTGCCCGAACCGGTCCCGTCACTCGTCGCTCACGTTGACGATGGCGTCGCCGGCAAGCGCATCGCTCTGGTGCGCGAGCTCGTCGACGGCGCCGACCCCGACGTGCTCGCGTCGGTCGACCGGGCCGTCGCCGCCCTGCGAGAGGCCGGCGCCACCGTGGTGGAGCTGTCGATTCCCGAGTTCCGCCTGGGGCTTTCGGCCTACTACCTCATCGCGCCGGCCGAGGCGTCGAGCAACCTCGCGCGCTTCGACGGCGTGCGCTACGGACTGCGCGTCCAGCGCGACGACGTCACCGCGATGATGGAGGCGACGAGGACGGCCGGCTTCGGCGCTGAGGTGAAGCGCCGGATCATGCTCGGCACCTACGCACTCTCGGCGGGCTACTTCGACGCCTACTACGGCCAGGCCCTCAAGGTCCGTACGCAGATGATCGACGCCTTCGCGCGCGCCTACCGTCAAGTGGACCTCCTGATCGGCGCGACGACGCCGTCGGTCGCCTTCGAGTTCGGATCCAGGACCAGCGACCCTATGGCGATGTACCTCTCGGACGTCTTCACGATCCCCTCCAACCTGTCGGGCGAGGCCGCCATCTCGGTGCCGTTCGGGACCGGTGAGGCGGGTCTGCCGATCGGGGTGCAACTGCTCGGTCCCGGTCGCAGCGAGGCGTTGCTCCTCGCCGGCGCCCGAGTCCTCGAGATTGCGAACGGGCGGCCATGACGCTGCGCCACGGCTGGGAGATGGTCGTCGGCCTCGAGGTCCACACCGAGCTGAAGACCGCCACCAAGATGTTCTGCGGCTGCGCTAACTCCTTTGGCTCCGAGCCCAATACCAGGGTCTGTCCCGTCTGCCTCGGCCTGCCGGGCTCGCTGCCGGTGCTGAACGAGCGCGCGATCGAGTTGGCCATGGCCATTGGGATGGCGCTGCACAGCACGATCGCGCCCTCGACCTTCCACCGCAAGAACTACTTCTATCCCGACATGCCCAAGGATTTCCAGATCAGCCAGTACGACCTGCCGATCAACTCGGGCGGGTACCTCGACCTGCCCGACGGTTCGCGCGTCTCGATCGAACGGGCCCACCTCGAAGAGGACACCGGCAAGTCGACCCACCTGGGGGGGAGCGGTCGCATCCACGGGGCCGACCGATCGCTCGTGGACTACAACCGTTCGGGCGTGCCGCTCGTCGAGATCGTGTCGGGACCGGACATCCGCAGCGCGGTCCAGGCCCGGGCCTACGTGGTCGAGCTGCGCGGCATCCTGATCGCGACGGGCGCCTCGGACGGTCGCATGGAGGAGGGTTCCCTGCGCATCGACGCCAACGTCTCGGTCCGCCAGGCGAACGCGCCCTTCGGCACCCGGTGCGAGATCAAGAACCTGAACTCGCTGCGTAGCCTGCAGCGCGCGATCGACTACGAGGCGCGGCGCCAGGTCGATCTCATCGAAGAGGGCGGCACCGTGCGCCAGGAGACCCGCCACTGGGACGAGAACCTGGGCGCGACGTCCACGATGCGTACGAAGGAGCAGGCCGAGGACTACCGCTACTTCCGCGAGCCCGACCTCGTCGACCTGGCCCCGGACCAGGCCTGGCAGGACCGCGTGCGCGCCGCACTGCCCCCGCTGCCGGCCGAGCGTCGCGCGACGCTGAAGGCTCGCCTCAGCGAACCCAGTCAGGCCCTGCTCGACGCCGTCGAGGTCGTGATCGACCTCGGGCTCGACCCGTTCGTGCACGCGGCGCTCGACCAAGGGGTCGAGCCCTCACTGGCGTTGCCGCGCGCCGCGAACGAGCTGGCCGGCGACCTCGACGGGACTTCTCGGCTCGCCGTCGACGCCTTTTGCGCGACGCTCTTGATGGAGCAGCGCGGCGAGCTCTCGGCGACGCAGGCCAAGACCGTGCTCGGCGAGCTGCTGGCCCGCGGCGGCGACGCCCGTGACATCGCCGCGTCGATGGGCTTCGAGCAGCTGTCGTCAGACTCGCTCGGCTCGACGGTCGCCGGACTGGTCGAGGCGTTCCCCGACGAGTGGACGCGCTACCGCGACGGCGACGACAAGCTGGCCCAGTTCTTCATCGGCCAGGTGATGAAGTTGACGAAGGGCCAGGCCAACGGCAAGGCCGTCGTCGCCGAGCTGCAGGCCCGCCGCTGACCCAGGCGGTCGGTCGATCGGCCCCCCGTCCACTAGTTTCTCTTCGTGCGCCGCTTCCTGCTCCTACTCTCAGCCGGACTCGCGGGGAGCATCGCCGTCGCCACGGTCTCGCTCGCCGACACGACGACGACGACGTCGAGCACCACGACCTCGACGCCCGTGACGACGACGACCGTGAAGCCCGTGCGCGTCGCGCCGCTGACCGGCCTGCCCGATCCAACCAACGTGACCACGCACCGCTCGGCACTGACCATCAAGATCGACAACACCCAAGAGGCTCACCCCCAGTACGCCCTGGACCAGGCGGACGTCGTCTACGAGGAGATCGTCGAGGGCGGCATCACGCGGCTCGCGGCGATCTTCAACTCCCACTTGCCGCCCAAGGTGGGCCCCGTGCGCTCGGTGCGCCGAACCGACCGCGAGATCGTCTTTCCGATCGGCGGTCTCTTCGCCTTTTCGGGGGGCGCGCAGTACGCGGTGTCGACGATCGAGACCGCCCCGGTGAAGCTCTTCCAGCAGTCCAACGCCGGCGGGGCGATGTTCCGCGACCCGACTCGACCCCCGCCCCACAACCTGTTCGCGAACGCCCGGGCCCTGATGGCCATGGGCGGCCGGGTTCGCGTGCCCCGGCCGCTCTTCACCTACGTCCCAGCCTCGAGCCCGCCGATCGGCGCGCCAGTCGCCTGGTTCAACGTCAACTTCCTCGCGGGCTACGCCACTGAGTTCCAGTGGAACGGCCGGACCCACTCGTGGCCGCGCCTGATCTTCGGCCGCGCCGACGTCTCTGCGGCCGGCGTCCAGCTGGCGCCGGCGAACGTCATCGTCATGAGCGTCAACTACAAGGGGGGAGTGGGGGTGGAGGGCTCCGAGGCCCGGCTGACCGGCACCGGTCCGGTCATGGTGTTCAGCGACGGGCGCTTGCAGCGCGGTCATTGGTTCCGTTCCAGCATCGCCAAGACCACCGCCTACCGGACCGACTCGGGCCAGGTCATCGCACTTCGTCCCGGCCAGACCTGGGTGGAGCTGCTCGCCATCGGCGAGACGGTGAGCGTCTATCCCCCGAAGAGGTAGGACGGCCGCGAAGAGGCGGGGCCGCCGCGCTTCGTAGACTTTCCCCATGGCTCACCACCCCACTCCGCGAAGCTCCGACGTCACCCTCGGCAAGGGCCGTGCTCCGGCGAGGGCGATGCTGCGGGCCATGGGCCTCCAGGACGAGGACATGGCCAAGCCCCAGATCGGCGTCGCCTCGAGCTGGAACGAGGTCACCCCGTGCAACTTGCCGCTCGCCCGGTTGGCCAAGCGGGCCAAGGTCGCGGTGCGCGACGCCGGCGGGGTGCCGTTCGAGTTCGTCACCATCGCGGTCTCGGACGGCATCTCAATGGGCCACGAGGGCATGCGCGCCTCGCTCGTCTCGCGCGAGGTTATCGCCGACTCGGTCGAGACGGTCATGCACGCCGAGCGCTTCGACGCCATGGTGACCCTGGCCGGCTGCGACAAGTCCCTGCCCGGCATGCTGATGGCGGCGGCCCGGATCGACGTGCCGGCGGTGTTCCTCTACGGCGGAACCATCATGCCCGGTGAGCTGAACGGCGAGGCGATCGACCTCGTGTCGGTCTTCGAGGCCGTCGGCGCCAACGCCGTCGGCGCGATCACCGACGACGAGCTGAAGGCCATCGAGTGCGCGGCCTGCCCGGGCGAGGGCAGTTGTGCGGGGATGTTCACCGCCAACACGATGGCGAGCGTCGGCGAGGCGCTCGGCATGTCGCTGCTCGGCAGCGCCTCGGTCCCCTCGATCGACCCCCGCCGCGACCAGTACGCCTACGACTCGGGTCTGGCGGTACTGAACCTGCTGGACCGCGGGATCACCGCGCGCCAGATCATGACGAAGGAGGCCTTCGAGAACGCCATCGCCGTCGTCATGGCGCTCGGCGGTTCGACCAACGCGGTCCTGCACCTGCTGGCCATCGCCCACGAGGCCCGCGTGGAGCTCGAGCTGGACGACTTCAACAAGGTTGCGCGGCGCGTGCCCCACATCGCCGACACCAAGCCCCACGGCAAGTACCACATGAGCGACCTGGACGCGATCGGCGGCGTGCCGGTCGTGCTCGCGCACCTGCTCGAGCACGACCTCCTGCACGGTGGCGTCATGACGGTGAGCGGCCAGACCATGGCCGAGAGCCTCGCCGCCTACCACGCGCGAGAGCCCGACGGCCAGGTCGTGCACGACCTCAATCACCCGATCAACGCGCGCGGCGGCATCGCGGTGCTGCGCGGCTCGCTGGCTCCCAAGGGCGCCGTCGTGAAGGTCGCGGGGATTGACCGAATGAACTTCACCGGCACCGCGCGCGTCTTCGACGGCGAGGACGCCGCGATGGCGGCGATCATGGCCAACGAAATCGTGCCCCAGACGGTGGTCGTCATCCGCTACGAGGGCCCGAGGTCCGGGCCCGGGATGCGCGAGATGCTCGCCGTCACCGGAGCCATGAAGGGAGTTGGTCGCGGTGGCGACTGCGCCCTCGTGACCGACGGGCGCTTCAGCGGCGGGACCCACGGCTTCTGCGTCGGCCACGTCGCGCCCGAGGCGCTCGACGGCGGCCCGATCGCCCTGGTGCGCGACGGCGACCAGATCCGGATCGACGTGGACCGGCTCTCGATCGACCTCCTGGTCGACGAGGCCGAGTTGGTGGAGCGGGCCAAGCACCTTGCGCCCTTCGTCCCGCGCTACACCACGGGGGTCCTCGAGAAGTTCGCCCGCCTCGTCCAGGGAGCGGAGAAGGGCGCCGTCACCACCCGATAGCCGTCTTGTGCTGAGTGCGCTGGTGTGCCAAGATTGACAGGTGATGACCCGTAACGACATTCTCGTGGTGGTAGTAGGCGCTCGGCGCCGGTAGTCACGCTCGTACGTACACCGGAGGCCTCCCAGGATAGGGAGGCCTTTCTGCTTCTCTAAACACAAAGGAACATCGTGCAACTCACCGGAGCCCAAGCACTCATCAGGAGCCTGGAGCAAGAGGGCGTCGACACCATCTTCGGACTGCCCGGAGGGGCGATCCTGCCCGTCTACGACCCGCTCATCGACTCGACCATCCGCCACATCCTGGTGCGCCACGAGCAGGGGGCGGGCCACATGGCCGAGGGCTACGCCCTCGCGACCGGACGTCCCGGCGTGGCGATGGTGACGAGCGGTCCCGGGGCGACCAACATCGTCACCCCGATCGGCAACGCCCACATGGACTCGACGCCGCTCGTGGTGATCACCGGGCAGGTCGCCACCAGCTCGATCGGGACTGACGCCTTCCAGGAGTGCGACATCACGGGCATCACCATGGGCATCACCAAGCACAACTTCCTCATCCAGTCGGCCCAGGAGATCCCGCGCGCCGTCGCTGCGGCCTTCCACCTGGCGACCACCGGGCGGCCCGGTCCGGTCCTCATCGACGTGCCCAAAGACGTGACCCAGTCGATGATGGACTGGTGGTACCCCGCGACGATCGAGGAGTTCGACCTGCCCGGCTACCGGCCCGAGGTCGCCCTCGACGCCGACGCCATCGCTCGGGCCGTCGCGCTGATCGCCCAGAGCGAACGTCCGGTGCTCTACGTCGGCGGAGGGACGCTCAAGTCCCACGCCGCCCCAGAGCTTCTGGAGTTCGCCGAGCGCACGGGAATGCCCGTCGTCACGACGTTGATGGCGCGCGGCGCCTTTCCGGACTCGCACCCCCAGCACCTCGGCATGCCGGGCATGCACGGGATGTACTCGGCGGTGACCGCCATCCAGAAGTCGGACCTGCTGATCTCGCTCGGCGCGCGCTTCGACGACCGGGTGACGGGCAAGATCCCGGCCTTCGCGGCCGGCGCCAAGGTCATCCACGTCGACATCGACAAGGCCGAGTTCAACAAGGTCCGCCAGGCCGACGTGGCGATCCAGAGCAACGTGGCGGCCGCCCTACGCGCGCTCGACGCGTCGAGCGCCACGCCGAGGGACCTCGGTGCGTGGTGGAGGACCATCCGGGCCTGGCAGGCCGAGTTCCCGCTCGTCTACGACGCACCCACGGCCGACGGGCCGTTGCGCCCCCAGCACGTGATTGAGGCGATCGCCGCCGCGGCCGCGCCCGGGACCATCGTCACCGCCGGGGTGGGTCAGCACCAGATGTGGGCCTCGCAGTATTGGAAGTTCGAAGAGCCCGGCACCTGGGTCAACTCCGGGGGCGCCGG
>JAYSQJ010000280.1:0-8691 GCA_043721635.1 Acidimicrobiales bacterium
CGTGATCCGAGAGCGGCGGCGACACCGCCGTAGGTCATGACCAGGCCAGGCGGAATCGCATCGACCACCTCCAGCACGCACTGGGAGAAGGTGGCGTCGATCGGCGTCGAACGATTCGAATGAGGTCGATGCGTCAACGGGACTCCTCCTTCACGTCGTCGAGGCTACGGCCGACTGACGGCTAGCCGCCCGAGTCTCGGTCCGGGCACCTCGGTCTCGCGGATCGTGTTCGCTCGACCCGACCCCGTCGACCATCCCGCGGCCGGTGTGTGGCCCGGTCGAACCACTCTCGCCCACCCGGGGTGACGGCGAATGGCCCTGCCGGTGCCGCGACGAGACGTTTAGCTCGGCCGACGGGTCCCGTGGAGAGGGACCGAAATGTCGGTCGACGGCGCCGACTCAGGCGCCGCGAGGTCGCAACGGACCGCGCCAATCCCTGCGGGCGAGGACCATCTGGACGACCGAGACGTGGCGCTCAGCGAATCCAGCCGCGCAGTAAGCGAAGTAGAAGTGCCACATTCGCAGGAATCGGTCGTCGAATCCCAACGACCTCGCCTCATTGGCGTGGGCGTCGAGCCGCTCGCTCCACTTGTCCAGGGTCCGGACGTAGTGGGCACCGAAGTCCTCCAGTTCGACCAGGTCGAAGTCGGTGGCCGAGGCGATCACGCGATTCATGACGAGCTTCGAGGGCAGTCCGCCGCCGGGAAATATGTAGCGACGGATGAAGTCCTGGCGGGTCTTGTATCGCTCGAACTCGCGGTCGTCGATGACGATGCACTGCAGTACGGCGAGGCCGTCGGGTCGAATCAGCCGCTCACAGGCCGCGAAGTACGTCTCGTACTGGCGCCAGTCGACCGCTTCGATCATCTCGATGGAGACCAGGTGGCTGAATGTGCCCTCGACGTCCCGGTAGTCACGGTTGAGCACCGTCACAAGGTCGTCGAGTCCCGCCTCGTGGACGGCGCGCGTCGCGAAGGCGAACTGGCTCGGCGAGATCGTCGTCGTCGTCACGCGACACCCGTAGCGCGACGCGGCGTGGATGGCGAAGCCTCCCCAGCCCGTGCCGATCTCGACCACGTGGTCGTCAGGTCCGAGGCCGAGTTTGCGACAGATCCGGTCGAACTTCTCGATCGAAGCCTCCTCGAGCGAGCTCTCCGGGGCGGGGAAGACACCGCACGAGTACGCCAACGACGGGTCGAGGAAGAGCTGGAAGAAGTCGTTGCCGAGGTCGTAGTGCGCCGTGATGTTCTCGCGGTCCGCCTCGCGAGTCGTGGTGCGACGGCGCCACTTCGGCCGGCGCAGCGCGTCGCGCCAGGGCGCGAGCCTCCGTGACCAATGGTTAATCCGATCGAGGTTCAACGTGAGGAGCCGAAGGACCGCGACGAGGTCGTCGCTGTCCCATTCGCCCATGAAGTAGGACTCTCCGACTCCCACGCCGCCGTGGGTGATGACCCGTCGCCAGAACGAGGCGTCGTGAACCTCGAGCCGCGCCTCGACCCCGCCTTCGCGGGTGGGGCCGAAGACCGAGGTCCGGCGCGAATCGGTCACGGTCAACGTCCCGTGGCGCAGTGACGCGGCGAGGATCGTGAGGGCGCGGCGTGCGAGGAAGGAACCCCTCAAGGCGGGAGCCAGTTGGAGCGAAGGCCGAGCGCTCACGCGGCGGGCCTCGGGTGTGGCACCACCGGGGTCCGGCGCAGCCAGAGGCGCGCCGCGTGGAGGTAGATCGAGAGTGACACGCGGTGGGTCTGGAGCGGATGGGTCAACAGCGCGCGCGCGACCTCGCGTCGGCTCAGTGCTCGACGGCGCAGCGCGAGGCCCGCCCGGAAGACGAGCTGCTCGTCACGCAGCACCGAGATGGAGAAGCCGCATCGCTCCGATGGCGCGCTGAGACGGAACCGGTACGAGAGGTCCATCGGGAGGAAGGGGGAGACGTGCAGCTCCTTGGGCTGGTTGGTGAGCCGGTCGAGCCCGCCGCGCGCGTCGATCACGTACGAACGCGACTCGCCCCACGGCGTGTTGGTGACGTCGGCGACCACGGCCGCGAGCGTCTGGCCGTCGGGTCCGTAGCAGTAGTAGAGAGCGATCGGGTTAAAGCACCATCCCCACGTTCGGTGATGCGCCAGGAGCCGGATCGGACCGTCGGGGCGCCAGCCGAGGCGCTCCTCCACGAGGTCGCGCACGGTCGTGCCCAGCGGCTGGGACGGATCGCCCAAGTAGTCGCGACGTCGAAACGCCATCGGCGCCCAGTGCTCCGCGCGCCACAGGGGCGCCAGTGCCAGCGACTCGACGTCGTCGAGGTCGAGCAGTGGCATCGAGACGCGGTGACTGAAGCGCCGGTGCGGCCCGTGGGCGCGCTCGTGCACGACCGTGCCCTCGTAGAGCGCGGAGGTGCTCACGGTGCAGGGGCCACCTCGGCGGCACGGGCGCCGAGGATGCGCCCAGCCACCCGGTGCGCGCTGTGGGCGCCGTCCTCGTGGAAGCCGAAGCCCCAGTACGCCCCGACGAAGTGCGTGTGGTGGTGTCCGTCGATCTCCTGGTGGCGACGCTGGGCGCGCAGGGCCGACTCGTCGAAGACCGGGTGGGTGTAGTCGAACGACGCGAGCACCCGTGAGGGGTCGATGGCGTCGTCGGCGTTGAGCGTGATGCAGTAGTCGGTCGTCGAGACGAGGCCCTGGAGCCGGTTGGCGTAGTAGGTGAGGACCGGCACCGAGGAGCCTTCGCCGGACTGGAGGTAGTTCCAGCTGGCGCGTGCCCGGGGGCGCCGCGGAAGCAGGCTCGCGTCCGTGTGGAGCGTCGCGCGGTTGTACTGGAACCTCATGCCCCCCAGTATGGACGTCTCGTCGTCGGTCGGTCGCTCGAGCAGGGCCAGTGCGGTGTCGGCGTGCGTGGCGAAGACGACGCGGTCGAAGCGCTCACCCTCGGGGTGAGCGCCGGAGTGGACGCGGACACCGCTCTCGTCGCGCACCACGCTGCGCACCGGGCAGTTGGTGCGCACGCGCTCGCCGAGGGGAAGGACGAGCGCGTCGACGTAACGGCGCGCGCCGCCGGTCACGGTGCGCCAGCGCGGCCGGTCGCCCAGCGAGAGCAGCCCGTGCTGGTCGAGGAACCGGGCCAGCGGTGCCGCGGGGAACTCGGTGAAGGTCTGGGGGTTGGCCGACCAGATCGACGCACCGAGCGGTACCAGGTAGTCGTCGACGAACGAGTGGGAGTAGCGGCCCTCGTCGAGGAACTGCGCCATGGTCAGCGACAGGTCGTCGCGCGAGAGCAGTTCGCGAGCCGCGCGGTTAAAGCGCGTCACGTCGACGAGCATCCGGACGAAGGACGGGCGCAGCGCGTTGGTCCTTCGGGCCAACAGCGTGTTGAAGTTCGTGCCGGCGTATTCCAGTCCGGTGCTCGGCGACGAGACGCTGAAGCTCATTTCGCTGGGCTGGGTCTCGACGCCTAGATCGTCCAGCAGCGCGGTGAAGCGAGGGTAGTTGCGTTCGTTGTAGACGATGAAGCCGGTGTCAATCGCGAACGTGCGCTCACCGTCGACTACCTCGACCGTGTTGACGTGACCGCCGACCTTCGAGTCGGCCTCGAAGACCGTGACGTCGGCGTGGGGATGCAGAAGGTGCGCGGTGACGAGGCCCGACACCCCGCTGCCAATGACGGCGACGCGCTCGAAGTCTCCAGTAGTAGACATTGGTTCCAGTTTAGTGCTAAACTCCCTACTGTCAAATCATAAACCGAGGAGGGTGCCATTTCGCGCTACACCACCGTCATCACGTCCGCCTGGGACATCGACCGGGCGTTCGGCTTCATGGCCGACTTCGCCAATGCCGCCCAGTGGGACCCGGGAGTCACTTCGGCGCACCGCGTCGACGCTGGCACGGTCGGTCTCGGCTCGGAGTTCGACCTCACGGTGCCCTTCGGAGGCCGTGCCAAGACCTTGCGATACCGCATCACCGACTTCGAGCCCGACCGACGAGTGACGTTCACCGCGACGACGTCGATGCTGCGCTCGGTCGACACTCTCTCGTTCGAGGCGCGCCCCGCGGGTTGCGAGATGACCTACGACGCCGACCTGCGACTGACCGGCTTCGCGGCGATTGCCAACCCGTTGCTGGCCCTCGCCTTTCGCCGGATCGGCGACCGAGCCCGCGACTCCCTACGTCAGGTTCTGGGCTCGTCCCGTGACGGCGACTGAGCGAATCGCCGGCGCGATCGACGCGGTGCTCGAAGCCAGTGTCGTCGGGAGCTTCTCGCGGGTCGGACCCGTGGTGCGTCGAAGGCTCTTCCACTGGACCGAGCCCGAGTGGCCGACGCTCGCGGGCCGTACCGCCGTCGTCACCGGGGCGACGTTGGGACTGGGGCGCGAGATCGCTACGCAGTTCGCGAGCGCCGGGGCCCGTGTCGTGATCGTCGCTCGCGACCTCGAGCGCGCGCAGCGCACTCGCGACGAGATCGCGACCGCGACCGGCAATCCGGACCTCTCGGTCCTCGCCTGCGACGTGGGCGACCTCGAGAGCGTCCAGCGCTGCGCGGACGAACTACGCGCCCTGGGGGAGATCCACGTCCTGGTCCACAACGCCGGAGCGTTGACGCGATCGCTCGTGACGACCAGTCAAGGGCTCGAGCTGACTACTGCGGTGCACCTGGTCGGGCCGTACCTGTTGACCAGGTTGATCGAGCCCGAACTCGTCGCCGGTCGAGCCCGCGTGATCTGGGTGACCTCGGGTGGGATGTACGCCGAGCCCCTGGACCTCGACTGGTTGGCGTCACCCGGGCCAGGGTACGACGGTGTGAAGGCCTACGCGAAGGTGAAGCGAGCCCAGGTCGCCCTCGTCGAACGCTGGGCGCCCGAGTTGGCGCCTCGCGGCGTCACGATGACGGTGATGCACCCGGGGTGGGTCGACACGCCCGGCCTGCGCCAGAGTCTGCCGACCTTTCGCCAGATCGTCGGGCCCCTGCTTCGCACCATTCCCGAAGGCGTCGACACCGTCGCTTGGTTGGCCACGGCGCCCGAGCACTCGGTCGCACCGGGCACGCTGTGGCTGGACCGGCGCGCTCGCTCGCCGCACCGTCTGGCCCGCACCCGCCGCAGCGACACGCCCGATCGCCGAGAGCGCCTCTGGACGTTCTGCCAGCGCAGCGCGGGGCTGGACGGGCCGGATCAGGCCACGCCGTGACCGGGAACGACGGCCTCTCCTTGGCCGACGTGGCCGAGCGGCTCGGCGTCCACTACATGACGGCCTACCGCTACGTGCGAACCGGCCGACTGACGGCGCAGCGCAAAGGGGCGCGGTGGGTGGTGCTCGAGTCCGAGCTCAGCCGTTTCGACGTCGAGCGCCACGCCATCGCCCTCGTCCCGCGCGGCGGATCCGTGGGCGATCCCGTTTCCCGTCTCGCGGAACGGCTCCTCGACGGCGACGAGAACGGAGCCTGGACGATCGCGCAGGAGTCCCTCGCCGGTGGGGCATCGCCGACCGACGTCTACCAGGGGCTGTTCGCGCCGGCGATGCGAACGATCGGCGAGCGCTGGACCAGGGGCGAGGTGACCGTCGCCGACGAGCATCGCGCGTCGGTCGTTATGGCGCGCCTCATCGGTCGGAGTGGCCCCCTGTTTCGAAGCCGCGGCACCCGGATTGGGACGGTGGTCGTGGGCGCTCCCGCCGGCGAGATGCACGGACTGGCGACGTCGTTCGCCGCGGACATCCTGCGCGCGAAGCGCTTCGACGTCGTCGACCTCGGTGCCGACGTCCCGACCGACGCCTTCGTGCAGTGCGTTCGCGACACGAACCGGCTGGTCGCAATCGCGATCAGCGTCATGACGCCGCAGATCCGGCCGAGCGCTGCTGACCTCATCGAAGCGTTGCGGCGCACGGACGTTCGCGTGCCCATCTACATCGGGGGAGCCGGCGTGGACGCCGCGTCGGCTACAGAGCTCGGTGCCGACCACTGGGCCCCGGACGTGAGCGCCGTAGCCCTCGCGCCGGGCGATTGAACCGGTAGTGGCACGGCCGTGACGTCGACACCGACCATCTTCTGGTTCCGGCGCGACCTTCGCCTGAGCGACAATCCGGCCCTGGTCGAGGCGGCGCGCCGGGGCGACGGCGAGGTCACGGCCGTCTTCGTGGTCGACGGCTCATTCGCCCGACCGGCGGGAGCGACACGGGTCGCCTTCCTGCGGGCCTGCCTTGAATCACTCGACGCCTCGCTGGGCGGCCGTCTGGCGGTACGCGTCGGCGACCCGGCCGCGCAACTCGAGGCGCTGGCGCGCGAGGTCGGTGCTCGGGAGATCGTCGCGACCGGTGACTACGGTCCCCGGGGGGCGTCGCGCGACGTCCAGGTCCGCGAGGCGCTTCGAGCTCGAGGCCTCGACGTGCACTTCGTCGACTCGCCCTACGTCGTGGCGCCGGGAACGGTATTGACCAAGGCCGGCACGCCCTGTCGGGTGTTTGGCGCCTACCGACGCGGTTGGGAGGTCCAGCCGCATTCGGATGCGGTGCCCGCGCCTACCGGGGTGCGGTGGGGAGAGGTGCCGTCCACCTCCCTGGACGAACTGACGAATCTCGCGGCGACCACGCGACCCGAGTACTTCGGCGACCTACCGGACGCGCCGTCAGCTACGTTGCTGCCCGCCGGCGAGGACGCCGCCCACGGCCTGCTCGAACGCTTCATGACCCGTGTTGACAGCTACGACCAGGCCCGCGACCTACCGGGCGTCGACGGCACCAGTCGGTTGAGTGCGCACCTTCGCTTCGGCTCGGTGCATCCACGCCAAGTCCTCGCCGTCCTCGACGGCCACTCCCCGGGATGCGCCGTCTACCGTTCGCAGCTCTGCTGGCGCGACTTCTACGCCGACGTCATGTTCCACAATCCCGCGTCGGTGCGACGGGTTCTTCAGCCATCGCTCGAGCACCTCCGGGTGGACACTGACGCGAGGGCCGTCGCGCGCTTCCAGGCGTGGGCGCGAGGCGAGACCGGCTACCCGCTCGTTGACGCGGGCATGCGTCAACTGCTCCACGAGGGCTGGATGCACAATCGAGTCCGGATGGTCGCGGCATCGTTCCTCGTCAAGCACCTGCACCTCGACTGGCGTTGGGGCGCGCGGTGGTTCATGTGGCGCCTCATCGACGGCGACCTGGCGTCGAACTACCACGGTTGGCAGTGGACGGCGGGCACCGGCACCGACGCCGCGCCCTTCCACCGGGTCTTCAATCCGACGCGCCAGGCCGAGCGCTTCGACCCGGAGGGGACCTACGTGCGCCGGTACGTCACCGAGTTGGCCACGGTGGCCGCGCCACAGTGCTTGCAGCCCGGCGGCGGTGAAGGGCTCCTCCAGCCCGCGCACTACGTGAGGCCCATCGTCGACGCGCCGACCGAGCGTGACGACGCGTTGGCGCGCTTCGCCGAGGCTCGCCGACGCGCCCGGGACGGCTCGTGATCGTTCGGGCCGTCTACTTCCATGTTTCGTTCGGCGCGCGTCGTTACGACTACTGCGTCGTTGGGACCCACGCCGATCTCGACGACACGGCGAAGAGCTTCGAGATGGCGTGGCACGCGGCCCACTCGAACGCGTAGCCCTCGCGACGCTCGAGCACCATCCTCCCGGCTCGTTCACGCCACTCGGGTGAGTATCGGGATATTCCTGACCTGGAGCAATCCCCTCGAAAGGGTTCAATCGACACCGGCGTTGGTTCGTGGACTGGAAGCGGTGGGCTGACCCCCGATAGCCACCGAAATCGTCGTAGCACCGATCAGTGTGGCATTTCCTGTGACCTAAGCGAGGCACGGCGGGACCTTTCGCATTCCGATTGAACAGTGGGGAGGTCGTCCGTTGCGGCCAGATCGTCGCGAAGTATTGGCTGAACAACATCCTTAGCGCCTTCTTCAATCGCAGGAGGCATCAGCGAGGGGATTAACGGAATATCCCGACTGTCTAATTGTAACGAGATATCCCGTCACTGGTATAGTGTCGGGATATGGATACATCAGCACCACCTCAGCGCACCTGGCAGGTTCGCGATGCGAAGGCGGTTGGCGTCTCGATTCGTGACGTCCGATTTCGCCTTGGTATGACCCAAGGGGAGTTGGCCGACGCCGTCGGCGTCGATCGTCAGTACGTGTCGGAACTGGAACGGGGCAAGGAGACCGAACACGTCGTCCGACTGTTCCAGGTGCTCAAGGTGCTCGGTGTGAAGGTCATTCTGTCACGCGAGGAGCAGCCGTGATCGACACGTTGGAGATCTGGCTGTACGGCACTCGGATAGCCGAAGTCGAGCGAAACCTGAAGTCGCGTCTCACGTTGCGCTTCACCGACGAGGCGGACCAACGATTCGGACTCGCATCGCCGGTCTTTTCGCTTTCGCTGCGGGTCCGCCGAGAGCCATACCCGAACGCGGTCACTCGCAATTTCCTCGATGGACTACTGCCCGAGGGCGACTCGAGAGACAGGATCGCACGGGAACTCAACCTTCGCAAGGACGACACCTTCGGTCTCTTAGCTGAACTGGGGCGTGATTGCGCCGGAGCCCTGGTGGTGCAACCGAGTGGAGGCCCACGTCCCGACCCGGTCTCCTTGGGCCACGCTCACGCGATTGACGATGACGAAGTCGCCCGGCGCATCGAACAACTCGGAACCTCCCCGTTGGGCGTGGACCACTACGTCCGGCTCTCGTTGGCTGGGGTCCAACGCAAACTCCTGCT
>JAYSQJ010000281.1:0-36129 GCA_043721635.1 Acidimicrobiales bacterium
GCGGCCGCCAGTCGGAACGGGCGCTCCCGAAGATCCTTCTTGCGCAACGCCAGCACGCACCAGGATCCGATCGCGTAGATGGCCGCCTCAATGGTCGCGCCGACCGCGACCAGCAAGAGCCACTGGTGCGTGGCGAAGACCACGGCTGCGACGACGGCCGAGGTACCGGCGAGCGTGACGACGGCTAGCCACGGCACCGCCTGCAGGTTCAGTTTCGCGAAAGAGCGGGGCAGACTACCGTCGCGCGCGGTTGCGTAGATGAACCTCGAGGCGACGAGGAAACCCCCGTTGAAGGTATTGAGCGCGGTGAGCAGCGTCACCGCGAACATCCACAGCTCCCCGACGGTGCCGAGCGTCGCGGTGCCCATCAGCAGTTGCGGATAGGCGCTGCCGTGCGAGAGCCCGGTCGGCACGAGGTGGGCCAACGCCAGGCTGAAGAGGGTCGCGGCTCCCCAGATCAGGACCGGAGCAATGAACAGGGCCCTCGTGATGACCTGGGGTCGACGCGCCTCCTCCGCCGTCGTGGTGACCCACTCGAAGGCGGCGTAGAGGAAGAGGGAGAAGGCAATGGCCTGGACGACGCTGAAGCTGCCGTGGTCGAACAGGCCGAAGGGCTTCTTGAACGAACCGCCGACGTGGAAGATGGCGATCACCGACAGGACCGACGTGGAGGCCAGCACGGTGTAGGTGACAATCGACTGCAGCCAGCCGGCCAGTCGGATGCCGCGTAGGTTGGCGCCCGCGGCGACCGCGAGCAACACGAAGATCCACACGTAGCTGAGCCACGGTGGCTCGTGGAGCACGTGCCCGATGGCCGCGCCGATGAGGAACGCGTCGGCGGCGATCACGAGGATGACGGTGCTCATGTAGGTGAAGCCGACGACCAGTGAAGTCCGGGGACCGATGGCCCGGCCGATGTAGAGGCGGATGCCCGCCGCCGTCGGGAACAGGCCGTTCAGCTCGGAGAAGATCCCCGAAACGAGCAGGACCAGTAGCCCGCCGATGAGGATCGCCAGCCAGGCACTCGCGCCGAGCGCGTAGGTGGCGACCGACACCACCCCGAGGAAGTCGATCGCGGCGAAGGCGAGACCGGTTGACGTCGCCACCGCCGTTGGAGTGCCGATGGAGCGGCGCAGGACGTGGGAGGTCGGGGCGGCGGCCTCGTCGACCATCAGGCGTCGGGCCAGATCACGTAGCTGATGGCGTCGAGGCGCATCACGTCCTCCTGGGTACCCTTCACCTTGATCTCGCCGCGCAGGTACTTCTGCACCGGGTTGAGATCGCCCCAGAACATGTCGCAGAAGACCTCCGACTCAGTCGTGACGACGATGTCGGGGACCCCCTCGTGTCCCTCGCAGACCCGCACGATCTCGCCGTGATCGACGTCCATCGTGAAGGTGACCGCGTTGTCGGCGCACTCGAAGTGCAAGAGCCGCGTCCAGTCGCGCTGCATCTTGCGCAACCGCTCGTTCGTGTTGCAGCTCACGGTGTAGTCGGCGAGTGCCTCGTGGAGCTCCGCCCAATCGGCCATGCGCGTCAGCCCGGCACGCCGGCCGCACGCTGCGGGCGGCGCTTGGCGCGAACGCTGGTGACGGGCTCGTCGAACCCCGCGCCGGCGACGAGGTCCTGGACGGCGGCCCCGATCGCGTCGAGGAGGAAGTCGATCTCGGACGCGGTGATGATCAGGGGCGGCATCAGGCGCATCACTGACGGCTCGTTCCCGCTGTAGATCGCGAGGACCCCGTGGCGGGCCAACTGGTAGGACATGCGCGGGCCGAGACCGTCCTCGGTGTACTTGAGCCCAGTCATCAGCCCGAGGTTGCGAACCTCGGCAATGACGTCGGAGTGGGCGGCGGCCACCTCGTGCAAACCCGTGACGAGACGTCGACCCATCGAGGCGGCGTGCTCAATGAGCCCGGTTTCGTCGATGTAGTCGATCACCTCGAGGGCGATCGCGCAGGCGAGGTCCGAGCCGCCGAACGTCGAGAGGTGGATGAACGGATTGGGGATGAGGAACTCGCGTAGGTCCTCGGTGTAGATGGTCGCCGAGATCGGCACGAGCGATCCGCCGAGCGACTTGGCGATCGTCATGATGTCGGGCACGACGCCGAAGTGCTCGCTGGCGAACCACTTCCCGGTGCGGCCCAAGCCGGTTTGGATCTCGTCGAGGATGAGCAGCGCCCCGACCCGGTCACACACCGCGCGCACGCCGGCCAGGTAGTCGGCCGGCGGGACGACGATCCCCCCTTCGCCCTGGACCGGCTCGAGGATGACGGCCGCGGTCTCAGAGTCGACGCAGGCCTCCATCGCGGCGAGGTCACCGTAGGGGACCCGATCGAAGCCGCCCATGAGCGGCTCGAAGGGCGCGCGGAACGACTCACGGCCCGCGGCCGACAGCGCGAAGCCGGTGTGGCCGTGGTAACCGTTGACGCTCGAGACGATCTTGGCGCGACCGGTCGCACCACGGGCCAACTTCAGGGCGAAGTCAATCGCCTCACCGCCACCGGTGCCGAACGTCGTGCAGGTCAGACCCGGCGGCGAGATCTCGGCGAGCCTCTTGGCGAGCGCGGCCTTCTGCGCTGAGCAGAGGAGGAAGTTGCCGTTGTCCAGTCGATCGAGTGCGTCGTGCGCCGCCTTCACGATTCGCGGGTTGCGCCGCCCGACGTTGAACGATCCGGCCGACGTGAAGCAGTCGAGGAACCGGCGGCCGTCGAGGTCCCACACCCAGACCCCCTCACGCTGGGCCTCGATGATGTCGAGTCCTGCGGCCTTCAGCACTCGAACCTTCTGGGGGTTCACGTAGGTCGCGAAATCGGCGAGCGCCGCGGCCTTGGCCGCCACGTCCGGCTCGAAGTTCATTTCCGATCGTTCCGTCATCGCCCACCTCCGAGCTCGAACACCCAACCTACTGAATGGTAACCAGCGCGCCGGACCGGGACGAATCTGCGGAGCCCCCGAATGGCCCTTCGTCCTCGGACGTTCCAGGGACTCGTCACGACCCCGATATGGTCGATCCCGTGTGCGACACGATGGTCCAGGTAGGCGCCGACGGCGTCTTGTTCGCGAAGAACAGCGACCGCGACGCGAACGAGGCCCAGGTGCTCGAGTGGCATCGGGCCGGCCAACACGGACCCACCGACCACGTCGACTGCACCTGGATGAAGATCCCCCAGGTCGCGTCCACCAACGCGGTGCTGCTCTCGCGGCCCTGGTGGATGTGGGGGGCCGAGATGGGGGCCAACGAACACGGACTCGTCATCGGCAACGAGGCGGTCTTCACGAGCGAGCCCGCAGGCGAGCCGGCCCTACTCGGCATGGACCTCCTGCGGCTCGCGCTGGAGCGCGCGAGCGACGTGGACGGCGCCACCGCAGTCATCATCGAACTGCTGGAGCGACACGGCCAGGGCGGCCCCTGCAGCCACGAACGACGGGGCTTCACCTACCACAACAGCTTCCTGCTCGCCGACGCCAAGGGCGCCATCGTGCTCGAGACCGCGGGTCGCCAATGGGCCGTCGAGCACGTCCGCTCGGGCGCGCGCAGCATCTCGAACGGCCTCACAATCCCCGGCTTCGCCGAGCAGTACTCGCGCCGAATCAAGTCCACGGTCAGCGCCTGTCGCCAGCGCCGGGCCCGCACCGAGGCCGCCGCGAGCGACGCCGACGGCCCCGGCGAACTGTTCGCGGCGCTGCGCGACCACGGTTCGCACGACGAGCCGCGGTGGTCTCTCATCAACGGCACCCTGCACGCGCCTTGCGTCCACGCCGGTGGCCTCCTGGCCTCGAGTCAGACGACGGCCTCACTCGTCTCGGACCTACGCGGCCAGCCGCTCCATTGGGCGACGGCGACGTCGGCGCCGTGCACGTCGATCTTCAAGCCGGTGCGCGTGGACGTGCCCGTCGACCTGGGTCGCGTTCCGACCAATGAGTACGACCCCGATTCACTGTGGTGGCGACACGAGCTCCTTCATCGTGCGGTCCTGACCGACTACCCAGCGTTGCTAGCGCTCATCCGTTCCGAGCGAGACCAGGTTGAGGCCGACTGGACCGCGAATCCACCCACGTCATCGGACGCCTTCGCCACGGCCCGTGCGCTCGAACTGAGGTGGCTGGACGCGGTGGCTGGACACGGTCGCGACATCCGACCGTGGTGGGTCCGACGCACGTGGCACGACCTCGACCGGTCGGCTCAGCTGCCCCTCAATGCTTGAGACCGGTCCTTGGCCGACGGTCGGGCGCTGCGGGCGAACCCGTGGGTCGTGAGTTCATCGAGTGAATTGGCCCGAGGCCGAGGTCGTCGTCACGCCATCGCGGGTGTATTCGCTTCTGGCCGAGCAGCGTCCCAGCTGGCCGAGCTGAAGCCGCACGAAGTCGGAATCGGCTTCGATCACGCTGCCGCCCTCGTGCGCACCCACCGCTGACGTTCTCGACGCCTCTGGTCGCACCCCGACGGACCGAACGACGCGCGCACCCGACGCGCGCGACGCGAAGCTGACGCCAAGACCCTTGGAAGTTGGTCCGCGGCCGGCCACCGCGGACATGGGCCAAGATGGTCCCATGGGCTATCAGACGATCATCGAACCTTTCCGCATCCACTCCGTCGAGCCGATGAGGATGACTACGGCCAGCGAGCGCAAAACGGCCCTCGAAGTCGCCGGCTACAACCTCTTCGCTCTCCGCGCCGAGGACGTGCTGATCGACCTACTCACCGACTCGGGCACCGGTGCGATGTCACGCGACCAGTGGGCGGCCATCCAGCACGGCGACGAGAGTTACGCCGGGTCACCGTCGTGGTTCCGATTCCTCGAGAGTGTCCAGAGGCTCTTCCCCTTCCCCCACGTGATCCCGACGCACCAGGGCCGGGCCGCGGAGAAGATCCTGTTCAGCGTCATCGGCGGTCCCGGAAAGGTCATCCCGAACAACACCCACTTCGACACGACGAGGGCCAACGTCGAGGCGACCGGGGCTGAGGCGCTCGACCTGGTCATCCCCGAGGGCCTGGACCCGTCGAACCTCCACCCCTTCAAGGGGAACATGGACCTGGGTCGCCTCGACGCGCTGCTCGCCGATCGCCGTGACGACATCCCGGTCGTCTTCGTGACCATCACCAACAACTCCGGGGGAGGACAGCCGGTCTCACTCGAGAACCTGCGCGGCGTGCGCGCCCTCTGCGACAAGTATGACCGGCCGCTCTTCCTCGACGCCTGTCGCTTCGCGGAGAACGCGTGGTTCATCCGCGAGCGTGAGGCGGGCCAGTCCGAGCGCGAGGTCGCCGACATCGTGCGCGAGATCGCCGCGCTCGCCGACGGCATGACCATGAGTGCCAAAAAGGACGGCCTCGCCAACATCGGCGGGTGGCTCGCGATGAGCGACGCGGCGCTGGCCCAACGCTGCCGCGAGGTCCTGATCCTCACCGAGGGCTTCCCCACCTACGGCGGACTCGCCGGCCGCGACCTCGAAGCCATCGCCCAAGGTCTGACCGAGGTCGTCGACCACGACTACCTGCGCTACCGCATCCAATCGACGGCCTACCTCGGCGACGCCCTCGTCACGGCGGGCATCCCCGTGGTACGGCCCATCGGCGGGCACGCGGTCTACCTCGACGCTCGTGCCCTGCTCGCCCACATCGAGCCGCTCGCCTATCCGGGTCAGGCGCTCGCCATTGCGCTGTACGAGGCCGGGGGGATCCGGTCGTGCGAGATCGGAACGGTCATGTTCGGCCTGCAGCCAGACGGCACCGAAGTGCCCGCGGCGCTCGACCTCGTACGCCTCGCGATACCGCGCCGGACCTACACCCAAAGCCACATCGACTACGTCATCGAGGTCTGTCGCGACGTGGCCTCGAAGGCGGCCGACCTGCGCGGCTACCGCATCGTCGATGCGCCACTGGCTCTTCGACACTTCACCGCCCGCTTCTCGCCCCTCGGCGACTGATCCGACCACGGCCCGAGCGCCAGTGAGGCTCGACCGCCGGCCCCGGACCCGACTTCCAGCCGTCCAGGGTACGACGTCCGCGATATCCGGTCACCCCGCGTCGCGCGTAGTGCGACGCCGACACGGTCAGGATCTCCACCAACAACGCACTCAGTACGGCACCACTATCTCGCGGGCAGACTACGACAATCCTGATCATGAGAATGAAGTACCCGACTGCGCCGACGACGACTATCCGGGAGCGCTTCAGCCAGCACCCGACGTCCGTTGCGACATCGTGCGCCATTCGTCTCTGATGTGACCTGCGAAACTCGTATCCACGACCACCCCTTCGCAACCAGCCCGGGCGCCAGATGACGTCGCCGTCGACCCGGTCCCGTCGAGGCGACTCACCGCCCTACTTGAGGTGGAAGGGACCGACCATTGACGGCGCGGTGCCGGCGGCGCCGAGTAACGGCAAACGGAGCAGCGTCTCGGTTGTTCGAAGCAGCGAATAGTGAGTCAGCGCGACGCCTACTCTCTCGCCCCGCGGAACCGTGGGCGCGATAACCCAGGTCGGCACCCGATTGGTCGGCTGGGTGTCGTTCTCGTCGAAGGTGATGAACAGCACGAGCCGGCCGGAGAGGTAAAGTTCGCTCGCGAGAATCGACGGCACGTACCGGGCGAGCCACTGGTCCCCGTTCGACACCGCGCAGCTGTGCATGTCGTGGCAGATGTTCGGGGCGATGAAGGTGAAGGCGGCGCTGACGTTCAGCGGAGCGGACAACGCAACGTCGTTGCGAAGGCACGATACGCCGAGGTTGGCGTAGTAGACCGCGGGATTGTGTCGCGCGGCGTAATTCGCGTTAGTCGCGCGATCACACGGCTGGGGCATCGACTCGGCGAGGGTGCGCCAGTTGCCGTGGAGCTGGCTGAAGATATTCGACGCCCTCAGCGGATGGACGCTCGGCTCACCGTCGTCGGCGACGCCGAGCGTCGACCCACTGGTCAGCGCGACGTAGTTGGGCAGACTCGGATGCGAGATTGCGAAGTCGTTCGTCGCGAGTGCGCACTTGTCGCCCAGTCCGTTGAGGTACGGGGCGTCGGGCGAACCGACGACCGAGTTGCCCACGTTCTCGAGGACGATCCACACCACGTGGTCGTAGTGCGCCACGACGCCGCGCACGCCACAGGGTGAGCTCGGGGTCGACCCGTGGGTGGCCCCCGTCGCGACCTCGGCAACGAACGTCGGCGTGGTCAGAACCAGTGCCGACGCCAAGGCCAATTGAGAAATGCGTTTCCTCACGCCGCCATCCTCGCAGGCCGTCTCCGAGCTCGGTGAGCGGTGGCGAGAGCGCGACCAGCGGACGTCGCCGACGCCGACGCCCAAAGGCCTCTGCGTCGATAGGCTTCGTGTCATGACCGACCAGCCCCAGCGGATCTCCTACTTCCCCCTCGCCGAGATGGACGACGCGATGCTCGTCGAGATGAAGCGGTGCGCCCTCGAGGGGACGCCGCGACCGGAAAGCTCGGCAGTGCGGGCGCACTCGAGCGGTGCCTTCTGGGCCTTCGCCAACTCGTGGGAGCAGTTGTACCGCAACGGCGTCGTCGACCACGCCCTGAAGGAGCTGTGCCGCGTGTACGTCTCGAGGTCGGTCAAGTGCGAGTACTGCGGCAACCAGCGCAGCGCCGAGGCCCAACAGGCCGGCCTCTCCGAGGGCAAGCTCGAGGACCTGTTGAACTTCGAGTCCTCCGCGATCTACGACGAGCGACAGAAGGCGGCCCTCGCCTACGCCGAGGCGATCACCTGGCGCCTTAGCCCCGACGACGCCTTCTGGCGGAGGCTGCACGAGCAGTTCTCCGAGGAGGAGCTGGTCGAGCTCGCCTGCTTCATCTCGCTCACCATGGGCCAACAGAGTTGGATCCGACTGCTCAACATCGACCACCACCAGGTCATGGCGGGCACCTCGGCCGCCATGGCGCCGGGCTTCGAGGACGCCGACGAACTGACGGCCACCAAGGCCGGGACTGACTACTGGGCTACCCAGTAGTCAGTCGGTTCATTGCGGGCTACGACCGACTCCGCCAACGAGTCCGTCGAGCCAGTCAAGGCAGGACGATCTCGAACCCGAACTCGAAGACGTCGAGGTAGCCGACCAGCTCCTCGAGCAGCGCCACGGATCCCGCAACCTCGAAATCATCCCTGGTTATCAGCTCGTCGAGTCCGCTCGCACCCGACGCGAAGTCGGCCAGGGCGACGATCGACGTTCGGAGCGTGACGTCGGCGTCGGCGTGGTCGGCGTGGTGCCGGGCGTGCAGGACCCCGTGGCGCACGCCGAAGGCCCACCGCTCGTCGTCGCGGTCGATGACCACGAGGTTCGCCTCGAGGGCGAAGGACTCCGCCCTCGGCCCGTTCAGGCGCACGCCCATAAGGTCCAGCAGCAGTTCGGGGGTCATCGACCGCACGAGTCCCCGGCCCATGGCGCTGCCCCCAATTCCCTTAAGCCCGGTCCCGTTGCTGCGCAGTTCCATCGCTCCGGTCAAGTAGAAGTCGCGCCACGGTCCCGACTCGCTCTGGAAGCCGAGCTGCTCGAGGGCGTCGGCCTGCAGGAGGCGCGCCCTTTCGTTGTCCGGTTCGGCGAACACGACATGGTTCACCACCTCGGCGACCCACCGGAAGTCGCCGCGCTCGAAGTACTCCCGCGCCCGCTCCAGCACCGCCTCGCTCCCTCCCATGAACTCCACGTACCGCCGCGCGGCTGGGACGGGCGGGTGGGGATTGAGGTGGGCCGGGTTGCCGTCGAACCAGCCGAGGTAGCGCTGGTAGACGGCCTTGGCGTTGTGCGACACCGTGCCGTAGTAGCCGTGGTTGAACGACTCGTCACCGAGGCCGCTCGGCAGTTCGAGCTGCTCGGCGATCTCGTTCATCGTAAGGCCCAGATTCGCGAGACGCAGCGTCTGGTCGTGGACGTAGCGATAGGCGTCTCGCTGACTGGCGAGCAGCGCGGACAGCTCCGCGTTGCCCCACCTCGGCCAGTGATGGCTCGCGAAGAGGACGTCACACTCGGGTGCGTAGAGCGCAAGCGACTGGTCGAGGTACTTGCTCCACGCCAACGCGTCGCGCACCGGCGCGCCGCGCAGCGTGTACACGTTGTGCTGGTTGGCCGTGCAGTTCTCGGCCATGCACAGCGCGCGCAGGTCGGGCAGGAAGACATTCATCTCCGCGGGCGCCTCGGTGCCCGGCGTCATCTGGAACACCAGTCGTACGCCGTCGATCGTCATCTCCTCGCCGGTCGCGACGACCTCGCGCGTCGGGGCGATCAGTCCGATGCTCCCCAGAGCGGGCAGCCCCTTGCCCAGCCCGGTGTCGACGTGGCCCTGGGGGTCCTTCGGGAGCAGCACACCGTACATGTACGTCGCACGGCGCAGCATCACCGTGCCCGCCAGGACGTTCTCACTGATGGCGGCCTCGAGGAAACCGGCCGGGGCGATCACCGCGACCGGACCGCTCGACACGTCCACCTCGGTCACGATGGCGCGCATCCCTCCGAAGTGGTCGGTGTGGCTGTGGGTGTAGACGACCGCGAGCACCGGGCGCCTACCGAGGTGCTCGTCGACCATCGCCATCGCCGTCGCTGCGGTCTCCTCGGCGGTCAGCGGATCGATGACGATCCATCCGGTCTCGCCGGCGATGAACGTGACGTTCGAGATGTCCATGCCACGCACTTGGTAGATGCCGGGTACCACCTCGAATAGACCGGCGTGGTTGTTGAGCCGCGCCTGGCGCCAGAGGCTCGGATTGACCGTGGTGGGCGGGTCGGCGACGGACTCGACGTCATCGACGAAGGCGTAGGCGTCGAGGTCCCAGACCGCGTGACCGAAGCGCCCGGTCACCTGACGCGGCGCACCCGGCGCGATCAGTCCCCTCGACGCCCGATCGAAGTCGCCCGGGTCGAGTGACGAAGTCGCGTCGCGAACCACACGGTGTAGGGACCGGGTTGATTGGCTCGCGGCCTTACGCTCGGGAGTCGGCTCGGGCATCGTGCTCCTCGATCGTTCGACGTGTCGAGGGCCACTCTAACCAGACCTCCGGCGACGGAGGTGAGCCCATGATCCGAGGGACGACAGCCCGACGGCGCAGTGACGGGGTGGACGTCGTGCTTCGGGACGTTCTAGGTTCTGTCGCATGACACCACGCGAGGTCCACTTTCCCGAAGCCTTCATGTGGGGCACGTCGACATCGGCGTACCAGATCGAAGGCGGCGGGTCCAACACTGACTGGTGGCGCTACGAGCGCACCGAGGGGACCGAGTGCGTCGAGTTGTGCGGCGACGCCTGTGACTCGTGGAACCGATACGAGGAGGACCTCGACCTGACCGCGCGGCTCGGCCTCAACTCCTTCCGTCTCTCCATTGAGTGGGCCCGCATCGAGCCCCAGCGCGGTGTCATCTCCCAAGAGGCCCTCGATCACTACCGCCTCGTCCTCGAGGCCTGTCGTGCTCGGTCGATCGTCCCCGTCGTGACCTTGCACCACTTCACGCTTCCGCTCTGGGTCGCCGATCTCGGCGGCTTCGAACATCCCGACATCGCGACGTGGATGGGCGACTACGCCCTCATCGTCGGCCGGTCCCTCGGCGACCTCATCGGCGTCGCCTGCACCGTCAACGAGCCGAACATCGTCGCCCTCATGGGATATCTGATGGGGCTCTTCCCGCCCCAGGCGAAGAGCTGGGAGCGATTCGTCGAAGTGAACCGGGCCATGCGGTCGTGCCACTTCGCGATGCGCGACGCCCTTCGCGCTACACCCGGCACCTACCCCATCGGCATGCCGCTGTCGATGCAGGAGTACGAAGCCCGGCCCGGCGGCGCGGAGATCGTGGAGTCGATTCGCCACGAGATGGAGGACGAGTACCTGCGCGTCGTCGGCGATGACGACTTCGTCGGCGTGCAGTGCTACACCAAGCTCGTCTTCGACGCCGACGGCCTCGTCGTCAGTCCCGACGGCGAGTTCACCGAGATGGGCTACCTCTTCTGGCCCCAGTCGGTCGAGTACACCATTCGACGCGCGGCGCAGTTCACCGACGTGCCGATCATCATGACCGAGAACGGTATTGGCACGAACGATGACCCCCAGCGGATCCGGTACCTGACCGGAGCGTTCGAGGGACTGGCCAACGTGCGACGCGACGGCATTGACCTGCGCGGTTACTTCCAGTGGTCGCTGCTCGACAACTTCGAGTGGGTCCTCGGCTACGGACCAAAGTTCGGGATCGTCGCCGTGGACCGCACGACGTTCGAGCGCACGCCCAAGCCGTCAGCCCAGTGGTACGCCGACGCCACCCAGGCATTCTCCACGATCCCCTCGTAGTGGGATCTCGTCTGCCCGTAGCGCCGCTGAGTGGTCGCCACTGGTCCGCGCGGATCCGAGCGGTTAGATTGACCCAATGATCGCTACGAACGACTGCCGCTGGGGCCACTCCCCTCGGTCGCGCCGCACGATCTCAGTCAAGAAGCTGGCGAGGGCGTAGCCGCCCGACGATGCCCCTGCCCCACTTCCAACTGGTCGCGCTCGACTGCCCCGACCCCCTCGCCCTCGCCAACTTCTACGCCCGCCTTACCGGACTCGAGGTCGAGCCGCTCGGCGACTTCCCCGCGCAGAAGGTGACGTGGATCGAGCTCCTGAACGGCGGTCACCCCACCATTGCCTTCCAGAAGGTCGACCACTACGTCGCCCCGACCTGGCCGGATGGCATCGTCCCCCAGCAGTTGCACATGGACTTCCTGGTTGACGACCTCGACGAGGGAGAGCGTCACCTCCTCGCCATTGGTGCCACCAAGTGCGCCGTCCAGCCGGGTGAGACGTTCCGGGTCTACCTCGACCCGGTCGGCCATCCGTTCTGCCTCGTCCTACACCACGACTGACGGCCGAAGTCCGCGTCGGCCACGAGTCAGCCGAGGCCGAGCAGAGCGATTCCGAGCGTGACGACGACCGCGGGCACCAGGATCGCCCGCGCTCTTCCCTCCTTGAAGATGACGATGCCGATCGCGGCCGCCCACACGACGCCGGTCTCGCGCAGCGCGCTGACCGCACCGAGCGGCGCGCGCGTCTGGGCGTAGAGCACCGCGGTGTAGGCGGCGAGAGAGAGCAGACCGGCCGCGACACCGGTGCGCGCCGTCGAGAGGTCCGGCGCCAGCCGCCAGCCGTGGCGCACGACGACCGCGATCAGCCAGAGGGTCGACTGGAGGGCGAAGAGGGTCGCCGCGTAACGCAACGTGTCGTGGCTCGCGCGCACGCCGAGTCCGTCCACGACCGTGTAGACCGCGATCGCCACGCCGGTCGCGAGGGCCCAGTAGGCACCCACGCGATCGATCGTGGAGGAGTTGCGGACGTACGAGAGGCTGACGACGCCCGCGACGATCAGGAGGATGCCGCCGGCGCCGGCCACGCCGACGTGCTCGTTGGCGAGCACCAGGCCGCCGAGCGAGACCAGCAGTGGTGCGGTGCCCCGGGCGATGGGGTAGGCCCGCGAGAAGTTCGCCCGTTGGTACGAGCCCATGAGGAAGAGCTCGTAGCCGACGTGGCAGGCGACCGAGCCGAGCAGGTACGGCCAGGCCTGAGCCCTCGGGAGCCCGACGAACGGCCAAGCGACCCAACTGGCCACCGCGATGCCCAAGTTCACCAGTGCGAAGCTGGTCGACTGGTTCGTGATGCTCTTGACGAGGGCGTTCCAGATCGCGTGGACCAAGCCGGCTACTAGCACCACGACGATTACGGTGGGACTCACGAAACGCTGGCCCCTCCGACGAATCGCACGGGTTGCATCCTACGGTCGAGGGCCATTCGGTCGACGGACGGCCCCCGAGGACGTGGTCCGACACCGTATAGACTTACAATTCGCGTCTCGAGGTCCCGACTTCGAGAACACCGAGGACCTGTGGTGCAGCTCGGAGTGCACGCCGCCCTGTCAAGGCGGAGGTCGCGGGTTCAAATCCCGTCAGGTCCGCTCGACACCCGAAAGGGTGACGAGGTTAGGTCGAGTAGCTCAGTCGGTAGAGCGCGCGCCTGAAAAGCGTGAGGTCACCGGATCGACGCCGGTCTCGACCACCCAGGGGTCGCCCCACGCCGTCGCCAGACTTCGTGGGGCGACCACTATTTTCCAGCCCGGCGCGCGGGCGCCACGAACCGGCGACGACGAGGTCACGTCGCAGCCGATGGATCGCCAGCGCCTGCTCGCCGATGGAGTTGTGGACGAGTCCCAGTGGCTCGATGCGCGCCACGACATTCGAGTCGGAGAATCGCAGGACCAGGTACGCACTCACCCGGTGGCGGTGGCGCGGGGACGGCGTGAGTGTCCGGTAGAGGTACTGCGCCGACCCTCGCTCCGCGTCCGACTCCATCGGCTCAAGGTAACGAGGTGGTGTGACGCACGTGGCACAATGCCTACAGACATCGGAGGAACATGAGCGACCTGCCCCGCGTGACACCCCAATTCGCCCCGCAGCCGGCGGGGGTGGCGTGGCCGACGGCCCAGTGGCCCCGCGGGACCTCCGACCACCAGGAGGAGCTCGAGTCCGTCGTCGACCAGATGTTCAGCGACGAGCGGCTCGCGGTCACCAACGCCGTCGTCGTGATCCAGGGTGGTCGGGTGCTCGCGGAGCGCTACGACGGGGAGCAGTTCCACTTCGACCGGCCGGCCGAGCCGATCACCGAGGCGAGCCCGCTGTTGTCGTGGTCGATGGCCAAGTCGGTCCTGCACATGATCATCGGGACGCTCGTCGCCGACGGTCGCCTCGACCCGGACCAGCGGGCCCCCGTCCTGGAGTGGAGGGACCCGTCGGACCCCCGCCACCAAATCCGGGTGCGCGACCTGCTCGCTATGCGTGACGGACTGGCCTTCGTCGAGGTGTACGAGCTCGGCCAGGTGAGCCACGTCATCGAGATGCTCTACGGGGAGGGTAAGGACGATATGGCCGCCTTCACCGCAGCGCTGCCCCTCGCCCACGAGCCCGGGACCTTCTTCAACTACTCGAGCGGCACGACCAACGTGCTCAGCCGGATCGTCGCGGACCTCGTCGGCTACGGCGACGGCTACCGCTCGTACCTGCACGACCGCCTCTTCGACCGCGTCGGGATGACCAGCGCCGTGCCCACGTTCGACTCACGTGGCGTCTTCGTCGCGTCGAGTCTCCTGCACGCCAACGCGCTCGACTTCGCGCGCTTCGGCCACTTGTACCTGCGCGGCGGCGAATGGGACGGGGTCCAGCTGATCCCGCGCGACTGGGCGGGATCCGCCCAGGTCCCGACCAGCCTCGACGAGGAGAGCGGCACGTACTACTCGTGGCAGTGGTGGGTAACCGGCGACCGGTACGGCACCTACTGGGCCAGTGGCTACGAGGGCCAGATGATCAGCGTCGTTCCGGTCCTGGACGCGCTCGTGCTGCGCTTCGGCCACTCGCCCGATGAGGAGTACCCCGCCCGCTACGAGTGGCGCAGCCGAGTCCTCGACGTGCTCGCGAAGTGACTAGTCGCCCTCGTTGGCGAAGCCCAGGTCGGCGGCGCTGAACAGCGCGTCGAAGGCCCATCCCTGCGAGGCGGCCATCGCCGCGGCGGTGCCGCCACGGTCGACGACGGCGAGCAGCAGAACCACCTCGGCTCCGAACTCACGCACGACCGTCGCCGCCTCCATCAGGCTCGTGCCGCGCGTCACCGTGTCCTCGGTGATCACCACGCGGTCACCGGGCACCAGCACTCCGGCGATCCGTCCCCCGGCGCCGTGGTCCTTCGCCTCCTTGCGCACGCTGAAGGCTCGGAAGTGTCGGCCCCTCGTCGCCGCGACGCCGGCCGTGATGAATGCGGCACCGTCGGCGCCCATGGTTAGCCCGCCGATCGCCGTTGCGTCGGCGGGGATCCTCTCCAAGAGCAACGTCGCGACGTCGACCATGACCTCGGGCGCGCAGATCGTCATCTTGGAGTCGATGAACCACGACGAGCGCCGTCCCGACTTCAACTCGAAGTCGCCGCGGCGCACCGAGTGCTCGAGCAGATGAGCCCGCACCCTCTCTCGGGCCTCGGTCACGTCAGCACGACCTTGCCGCCGCCCGGCCGCACGACGCCGACGATGCTCGCCGCCACCCCCGCGGTGCGCGCGAGTGAGACCGCGGCCTCGGCGGCACCGGGATCAACCGCCACGACCATGCCCAGGCCGCAGTTGAACACCCGGACCATCTCGTCGGCGCTCACCCGGCCGCGGCGCTGGATCTCGTAGAAGATCTCGGGCGTCTCGAAGCTGTCCATGTCAATGACCGCGTCGAGCGTCGGGGGCAGGATGCGAACGACGTTGCCGACGATCCCCCCGCCCGTCACGTGGGCGGCGGCGTGAACTGCGCCGCCCAACTCGGTGCGCAGCGCCAAGATGGCCGTGACGTAGATCACCGAGGGAACGAGCAACTCATCGCCGAGCGTGTGGGACGAACCGGCCCACGCCGGCTCGGCGAGCGACTCGTCGCTCGTCACGAGGACCCGTCTCGCGAGGGTGTAGCCGTTGGAGCGCAGCCCCGGCGACCCGAACCCCACGAGGACGTCGCCCGCGCGCACCCGTTCGGGACCGAGCTCCTGGCCCCGTTCCACGACCCCGACGACGAATCCGGCGACGTCCAGATCGTCGGGCCCCATGACGCCGCCGTGCTCGGCGGTCTCACCTCCGAGCAAGGCGGTACCGGCTTGGCGGCACCCTTCGGCGATGCCCGCGACGAGCTCGGCCAGCCGGGCCGGATCGAGCTGGCCGACGGCGACGTAGTCCAACAGGAACAGCGGCTCCGCGCCGACGCAGGCCAGGTCGTCGACCAGCATCGCCACCAGGTCGACGCCGACCGAGTCGTAGCGGCCGAGCTGGCGCGCCACCTCGAGCTTCGTGCCAACGCCGTCGGCCGAGGCGACGAGCACCGGTGAGACGTATTTGGCAACATCGAGGGCGAACAGCCCGCCGAATCCGCCAATGCCGCCGAGGACCTCCGGCCGCTTGGTGCTGGCGACGATCTCCTTGATCCGCTCGACGGCCTCGTCACCGGCCTCGAGCGAGACGCCGGCCGCGGCGTAGGTCAAGCCGCCGCCGGGCTGGGCGAGCAACCGACTCACCAGCGACTGCCTGCGGTTCCGAGCACGACGGGGGTGGGGGCGGGGTACGCGCCGGTGAGACAGGCGTCGCAACACTCCCCATCGAGCTGGATCGCGCTGCGCAGGTTCGCCAGCGAAATGAACTCGAGCGAGTCCGAGCCGATGAACTCGTTCATCTCGTCGACGGTGTGGTTCGCGGCGAGGAGGTCGTCGCGCGTTGGCGTGTCGATGCCGTAGTAGCAGGGCCACATGAAGGGCGGCGACGAGATGCGCAGGTGCACCTCGCGGGCGCCGGCGTCTCGCAGCATTTTTACGATCGCCTGGGTCGTCGTGCCGCGAACGATGGAGTCGTCGACCACGACGAGGCGTTCGCCCTCGATGTTCTCGCGCAGGGGATTGAGCTTGCGACGAACCGTCGCGGCACGCTTGTTCTGGTCGGGCGAGATGAAGGTGCGTCCGATGTAGCGGTTCTTCACGAGCCCGTAGCCGAAGGGGATGCCCGAGGCCTTGGCGTAGCCCTCGGCGGCCGGCACGCCCGAGTCCGGGACACCCATGACGATGTCGGCCTCGACCGGGGACTGTCGCGCCAGCAGCTCGCCCATGCGCCGGCGTGTCGTGTGGACCTGGTGACCCATCAGGTAGGTGTCGGGCCGCGCGAAGTAGACGAACTCGAATATGCAGAGCTTCTGCTTCTCGCCGGCCGGCTCGAGCAGCTGGGTCGACGTCATCGTGGCCTTCGTGATCGAGACCATCTCACCGGGCCGGATCTCGCGTACGAAGGTGGCGCCGACCACGTCCAGCGCCGGCGACTCCGAGGCGACGATCCAGCCCTCGGGCCGGTCCTCGGTTCCGAGGCGACCGAGGCAGAGCGGACGGAAGCCGTAGGGGTCGCGCACGGCGTGCACTTCGCCGGCCTCGAGGATGACCATCGAGAACGCCCCCTCGCAGCGCGCCAGCACGATACCGAGCGACTCGGCGAGGGTGTGTCCGGCCTCGACCTCGCGCGCGAGCAGTTCGGCCACCAGGTCCGAATCCGACAGCATCGAGGTGAACTGGATACCCGCGTCGTCGGCGAGGGCCGTCGTGTTGGTCAGGTTGCCGTTGTGGGCGATGGCGAAGCCCGACGCGCCGGCCGAACGATAGACGGGTTGCGCGGCGGTCCAGTTCGCCGAGCCGGACGTCGAGTAACGGGTGTGGCCGATGATGATCGAGCCAGCCAGGGCGCGAAGCGTCGTGTCAGTGAAGACGTGGCTGACCAGACCGTTGTCCTTGACGACCGTGATCTGCTGGTCGTCGAAGGTGGCCATGCCGGCCGACTCCTGGCCCCGGTGCTGCAGCGCGTAGAGCGCGTCGTAGCAGATGTGGGCCACGTCGCGTCCGGGAGCGACTATGGCGACGACGCCGCAGGCTTCCTTCATGCGCCGTCCAAAGAGTGGTTCATCGACTGGGAAGGCACTAAGACATTCTCGCACAACCCGCCAGCCCCGTGACATGAGCTCTGTACGCTACGGAGGTGATTGATCTCCACACCCACTCGTCGTACTCCGACGGCTCCGATACCCCCAAGCAGTTGGCCGAAAGAGCCCACGACCTGGGGTTGTCGGCAATCGCCCTGACCGACCACGACACGACCCTCAGCCACGAGGCCATGGCGAGTGCCTGTCTCCAGCACGGGATTGAACTGATCCCGGGGGTCGAGGTCTCGCTGCGCGACAACGTCGTGCCCAAGCACGTGAGCGGCGCGAGCGCCCCGCGAAACGTCCACGTGCTGGCCTACTTCCTGCCCCTCGACGCCAGCCACCCGCTCCAACAGAAACTAGTGCTGCTGCGCCGCGACCGCGACGTGCGCAACCGAGCGCTCGCCACGCTCCTCCAGGAACTCGGCTTCGAGAGGCTAACCATGGACTACCTCGCCGACCTCGCCGGCAACGTCGACTCCATCGGGCGGCCCCACTTCGCCCGGGCGATGTTCCAACTCCACCCTGAGATCGTCGGCGAGATGACCGACGGGGCGTGGAACCGGTTGTTCATCGACTGGCTCGGCAGCTCGGGCAAGGCCTACATCCCCAAGACCAGCATGCCCATCGAGGACTTCGTCGCCGCGGCCGCAGGATCGGGCACGGTGTTCTCGATCGCTCATCCGCTCGTCAACTACATGGACGGCTCGACGTCGATCGAGACCGTGATGCCCCCGGTGTTCGCGTCGCTGCGCGAACGGGGCTTCGCCGGCATCGAGGCGTACTACGGCGGCACCGACGCCTCCACTCGAGCCCTCATGGTGAAGCTCACCCGCGACGCCGGGATGGTCCCGACGGGCGGTTCGGACTACCACGGGACGTACAAGGAGTCGGTGAAGCTGGGCTACGGCTGGAGCGGCGACCTGCGCGTGCCCGACGGGGTTCTCGACGAGCTGAAGGCCGCTCGGTAGGGCCGCTCTCGCCGCCGCCGACCGGCGCGCGCGACGAGAGCTAGCCGGCGTACTTCCCGGAGGTCTCGGGGAACATCGCGCGCACGATCTTGAAGTTCGACACGTCCGACGTCCCGTCGCTGTGCAAGTTGATCAGCGCGTCGCGCATGTACTTCTCGATCCCCACCTCCAGCATCGCGCCGTAGCCGCCGTGCAGCTCCATGGCGTGCTCGCAGACCTTGACGATCTCGTGGCTCGCGAATACCTTCACCATGTTGCACAGCGCGTCGGCGTCCGGCGAGTTCTCGTCGACGGCGAGGGCCGCGTGGCGCAGCAGCGCCGCGACCGCCTCCAACCGTGTCGCCATGTCGGCGAGGCGCAGCGCCACGGCCTGGTGTTGGATGATCGGCTTGCCGCCCTGGACGCGCTCGTGGACGAACTTGACGGTCTCCTCGTAGGCGCCGACGCCGATGCCGAGGCTCTTCGCCGCCACGAGCACCTTGCCGGGACGAAAGTAGATCCCGGCCTTGCCCAGGGCGTCGTTCAGCACCAGCAGGTGGTCGGCGGGCACCCGGCAGTCGTCGAAGACGATCTCGCCGTTGTTCATGAACCGTCCGCCGATCGTCTCATTGCAGTTGGTGACCTCGAGACCCGGCGTGTCGCGGGGCACGAGGAAGCTCGAGGTGCCCTTCTGCATGCCGACCGAGTTGTCGGTGTTGGCGTAGACCACGTAGAGCGTGGCGTCGAAGCCGTTGCTGATGAACTGCTTGCGACCGTTGATGACCCACTCGCCACCGTCGAGGACGGCCTTGGTGTCCATGTTGATCTCGGGGACGTTGTAGGGCAGCCACCGGTCCGAGGCGCCGTGGGGCTCGGTGAGGCAGTGCGCCATGAGGAACTGCGGCTCGTTCATGTAACGCGTGAACCAGTACTCCTGGAGGTGCTCGGGGGCGAACTGGGCGATCAGCACCGAGATCTTCCAGTTTTGGACCAGCTTGTCCGCGAGTCCCGAGTCGCCCCGGGCCAGCTCCGTCGCAATGATCGCCATGGTCTGGGACTGCGTCGCCGGGTCGAGTGCGATGCCGCCGAAGCGGTCGGGGACGCACAGGGCCCGCAACCCGGCGGCCTCGGCCTGCTCGAGGATGTTGGGAGCGAGACGGGCGTTCGGGTCCATGTCCCACTCGCGCAGTCGATCCTGCTGGATGAAGGGGATCACCACGTGGTCGACGTACTGACGACTGGTGTCGCGCATCATGCGCTGCTCTTGGGACAGGTACCGGTCCTGGAAATACATGCGTCCCCCCTCTCGAGACCGCGACGTGCGAATCCACTGGTCGTCGAAACCGACGGCTGAATGCGACGCTACTTCGAAGCGGTCGTCACCGGTCCGCGAGGTTACCCTCGAACGCTGTCCTTGAAAAGATTTCGGTTCCGACGGGGCTCTCAGTCGAGTGCGAGGGCCACTTCGAGCGCGTCGCGCCGTCGCGCGGCGATGTCGCCGACCGCGAGGTCGATCATCGTGCCGATGCGCAGTCGGTCGCCTCCGACGACGCCCAGCGTGGCGACGGCAACGCCGGCCGCGCCCACTCGGGCGATGAACGCCTCGACGTCGCCGGTCGCCATCACGAACCGACCCGGGAACTCGCTGAACAGCTCGCCGTGGCCCGTCAGTTCGACGACGTCCACACCGACGCCGGTCGCGGCCACCATCTCCGCCAGCGCCGCGGCGAGACCACCGGCGCCGACGTCGTGCACGGCCGTGACGTCGCTCGAGCGCCCGGCGCACACGCGGGCGATCTCGGCGGTGACGAAGTCGATGGCGAGGGCGAGCGGCACCGCGTCGAAGCCGGGGACGCGACCACCCCGGCGGCCGCGGCCGGTCGCCCACCGCGTCCCGCCGAGCGGTTGGGCCTGGTCGCCGACGGCCCGGCGGTTCCCGACGAGCACCACCGCGTCGCCCTCGCGCCAGTTCCAGCCCGGTGGCGCAGCGACCAGTGAATCGATGACCCCGAGGAGGCCGACGACGGGCGTCGGGTCGATGTCGCGGCCACCGCTCTCGTTGTAGAGCGACACGTTGCCGCCGATCACCGGCAGGCCCAGGCCGCGGCAGGCCTCGGCCATCCCGTCGATCGACTCGGAGAGTTGCCACATGACCTCGGGGTGTTCGGGGTTGCCGAAGTTGAGACAGTTGACCACGGCCTTCGCCGTCGCTCCGACGCAGGCCAAGTTGGCGACGCTCTCGGCGACCGTGAGGGCCGTGCCGGCCCTCGGGTCGAGGGCGCACCAGCGGGGGTTCGAGTCGGTCGAGATGGCGATGCCCCGATCGGAGGGCGGCAGGCCCGGCCCGGCCAATCGCAGCAGCGCGGCGTCGCGGCCCGGCCCGACGACCGTGTTGAGGAACAGCTGCGAGTCGTACTGGCGGTAGACCCAGGCCGGGTCGACGAGCAGCGCCAGCAGGTCGTCATTCGGAGAGCCGATCGGCTCGTCATCGGTCGGGTCGTCGGCACGGACCGCGTCGAAATCGCGCGGCCGGCGGCGGGGGCGGTCGTACAGCGGGGCCTCGTCGGCGAGGGACTTGGCGGGCACCTCGGCCAGGACCTCGCCGTCGAAGCCGTCGCGCACGCGCAGCATCGCGACGCTCGAGCCGTCCGCGCGCACGACGGGCTCGACGACGTGGCCGACGATGCTCGCACGCACCTCCCACTTGGCGCAGAGCGTCGCGACGGCCGGCCAGTTCTCCGGAGTGATGATGGCGAGCATCCGTTCCTGGCTCTCCGAGGTCATGATCTCGTAGGGCACCATGCCCGGCTCGCGCAGCGGAATGGCCGTGACGTCAACGTCCATGCCGACGCCGCCTCGCGCGGCGGTCTCGCTCGTGGCACAGACGATCCCCGCGCCGCCGAGGTCCTGGATACCGACCACGTAGCCGCCGTCGAGCAGGGCGAGACAGGCCTCGATGAGGCGCTTCTCCTCGTAGGGGTCGCCGACCTGCACACTCGGGCGCTTGGCGTCGTCGAGCGACGCCGCTCCGGCGTCACCGGCGAACCCGGCCGAGGCCAGGACCGAGACACCACCGATGCCGTCGCGGCCCGTCGAGGAACCGAGGAGCACGGCGAGGTTACCCACGCCCGAGGCGACGCCGAGCACGAGGCGCCCGGTGGGCAGCGCCCCGGCGCAGAGCACGTTCACGAGCGGGTTGGACGCGTAGCAGTCGTCGAAGGTCAGCTCCCCCCCGATCGTGGGCACGCCCACGGAGTTGCCGTAGCCCGAGATTCCCGACACGACCCCCTCGACCAGCCAACGCTGACGGGCGTCGGTCAGTTCGCCGAAGAAGAGGGGGTCCATCACGCAGAGCGGCCGCGCGCCCATCGTGAACACGTCGCGCAATATCCCCCCCACGCCGGTCGCCGCGCCCTGATAGGGCTCGATCGCGGAGGGGTGGTTGTGGCTCTCGATCCGTATCGCCACGGCGATACCGTCGCCGGCGTCGATCACTCCCGCGTTCTCGCCCGGCCCGACCAGTACGTGCGGCGCCTCGGTGGGCAGGCGTCGTAAGTGGATGCGCGAGGACTTGTAGGAGCAGTGCTCGCTCCACATCACCCCGTAGAGGGCCAGTTCGAGGTGGTTGGGCTCGCGTCCGAGAACGTTTCGAATGTCGTCGAGTTCCACGTCGGTGAGACCGAGCGCGCGGTGCAGGGACTCGGGGGCGCTACTCACCCCACCAAACTACCGGCCCTGAATGAAGGCAAAGCCCCGTCCCGGTCACCGAACAGCGACGTTGGCCGTGACGAAGCCCGTGAGCAGAACCCGCCCGTCGGCACTGCCGAGCAGCGTCGACATGGCACGCTCGGGATGGGGCATCAGACCGACGACGTTGCCCGCAACGTTGGCGACGCCGGCGATATCGTCACGCGAGCCGTTGGGGTTGTCCCGGTAGCGCAGGACGACCTGGCCGTTGTCCTTAATCTCCTTGAGCGTCGCGTCGTCACACGTGTACGCGCCCGAGAAGTGGTTGATCGGGATGACGAGCTCCTGGCCGAGCGTCGCGGCACTGGTCAGCACCGAGTGCGTCGATTCGACGGTCAGCGTCGTGGGCTGGCAGAGGAACGTCAGGCCCCGGTTCTTTTGCAGCGCGCCGGGCAGCAGGCCGGCCTCGGTGAGGATCTGGAAGCCGTTGCAGATGCCCAGCACTGGCCCGCCGTCGGCGGCGAAGCGTGCGACCGCCTCCATCACCGGCGAGAAGCGCGCCAGTGCCCCGGGGCGCAGGTAGTCGCCGTGGGCGAAGCCTCCAGGCAGGATGATGCCGTCGAAACCACTGAGGTCGGTCGACGAGTGCCAGACGAACTCGGCCTGGGCGCCCAACTGGGTGACCCCCGAGACAGCGTCGTACTCGCAGTTCGAGCCGGGAAACACTACGACGCCTATCCGGGTCATTCGCGGACCTGTGCGAGCCGCGCCGTCGCGTCCTCAATCACCGGGTTGGAGAGCAGTCGCTCGGCCAGCGCCGTCGCCTTCTCGAGCGCGGCCGACTCGTCGGGCGCCTCGACGTCCAGGCGGAACGACTTGCCGACGTGGACGTTGGTGATCCCGGTGAAGCCCAGGGCGGGCAGGGCCCGTTCGATCGTGGCGCCCTCCGGATCGGCGATCCCCTCTCGGAGGGTCACGTCGACGTTCACGTGGTAGTGCACGACTACGCACCGTACCAGTGGTCGAGCGATTGTCCGGTCACGCGATCGTACGCCGCGACGTAGCGCGCCGACGTCACCGCCACGATCTCGTCGGGCACCGTCGGCGGAGGCGGCGTCCGGTCCCACGGCTGGTCGCTCAGCCAATCGCGGAACGGCTGCTTGTCGAACGATGGCGGCGTTTCACCCGAGCGGACCTGGTCGGCCGGCCAGATCCTCGACGAGTCCGGGGTCAGCACTTCGTCGCACACGACGAGCCGTCCGTCGACGAAGCCGAGCTCGAACTTGGTGTCCGCGAGCACGAGTCCCGCCGCGGCCATCTTCGCCTCCGCGCGTGCGAAGAGGTCCAGGCAGACCGCTTGGGCCTCGTCGAGGAGCTCGCGACCGACGAGGTCCGCGGCCGCGTCGAGGCTGATGTTGAGGTCGTGCCCGGTCGCCGCCTTCGTCGACGGCGTGAACATCGGCACGGGGAAGGAGTCGGTCATTCGGAGACCACCGGCCACCACCATCTCGTGGACCGTCCCCTTCGCGACGTACTCGTCGTAGGCCTGACCGGCGAGGCGGCCGCGCACGATGCACTCGAGGGGCAGCATGTCGGCGCGGCGGGCCAGCATCGTGCGACCGTGCCACGCCCGCTGCTCGAGGAAGCCCGGGACGAAACCCTCGATGACCGCGGGATCGCAGCTGACGAGCGCCGTCGGCAACGAGGCGAACTCGTGGACCCAGAAGGTAGTCATGGCCGTGAGCACCCGGCCCTTCTGCGGGATCGATTCGTTCATCACGACGTCGAAGGCGCTCAGGCGGTCCGAGGCCACCATCAAGAGGTGGTCTGCGCCGACCTCGTAGAGGTCGCGGACTTTGCCCGAGTAGACGTGGGTGAGTCCGAGCTCGCTCATGCGCGCCACGTTAACGCGTCGAGAAACCGTCCGCGGTGCGCCAGCAGCCGGTCAGTGTCGAAGGCCCGGGCCAGCGCCTCGTGACCGAGCGACACCGCATCGTCCTCCTCGATCACGTCGCGGAAGTTCCGCCGTTCTTCCACCGCCCGTCGGGCGGCAAACTGCACGACGCGGTACGCGTCGTCGCGAGCCATCCCGGTCTCGACGAGCGCCAAGAGCACCGACTGGGAGAAGACCAGCCCCAACGATCCGGTCGTCAGGTTCTCGAGCGCCCGCTCCGGGTGCAGCACCAGTCCGTCGGCCAGTCCCGTCGCCTTTCGCAGCATGTAGACGGTCAGCATGATCGCGTCGGGCAGGACCACCCGCTCGACGCTCGAGTGCGAGATGTCGCGCTCGTGCCACAGCGCAACGTCCTCGAGTCCGGCCTGCAGGTAGCCCCGCAGCACCCGGGCCAGTCCGCACAGGCGTTCGGACAGGACCGGATTGCGCTTGTGGGGCATCGCCGAAGAGCCCTTCTGACCCACCGTGAACGGCTCCTCGGCCTCGCCCACCTCGCTGCGCGCCAGGTGGCGGACCTCCAGGGCGAACTGCTCGACGGCCGTGCCGAGGGAGGCGCACGCGTAGAGCACCTCGGCGTGGCGGTCCCGCGCGATCACCTGGGTGGCCGGCACGGCGACGAGGCCGAGGCGCGCGCAGACGTACGCCTCGACCGCGGGGTCGATGTTGGAGAAGGTCCCCACGGCGCCGGACAGCTTGCCCACGGCGATGGCCGTGCGCGCCCGCTTGGCGCGCTCGAGGTCGCGGTCGACCTGCAGCGCCCAGAGGGAGAACTTGGCGCCGTAGGTCGTCGGCTCGGCGTGCATGCCGTGGGTGCGTCCCGTGATCGCGACGTCGATGGTAGCGACGGCCCGACGGGTCAACGCGTCGCGCAGCCGCGTCGCCTCGTTGACGACGATGTCCATCGCCTGGGTCAGCGTGTGGCAGAGCGCGGTGTCCACGACGTCCGACGAGGTGAGCCCGTAGTGGACCCAGGCACCCTCGGGCATACCGATCGCGGCCTGGACGACGTCGACGAAGGCGGCGGTGTCGTGATTGGTGACCTGCTCGCGCTCGTCGACCGCGGCCACGAACGCCGCGTCGACGATCGGTCGACGTGGACGCAGTCGCGCCACCTCGTCGGCGGGCAGGACGCCGATCGACGCGAGACCCTCCGCGGCCAGCAGCTCCACCTCGAGCATGGTGTCGAACCGATTCTCGTCGCTGAAGAGCGCCGCCACGTCCCTCGGGGAATACCTCGGAATCATCTCTCTCTCCTAGATCGCACCAAGGGCGATGTCGCTACGCATGACTCGTCCCTCAAAGTTTATGTGCGACACGCCCTCGTAGGCGCGGCGTCGGGCCTCGGGGACCGTCGCCCCGACGCCGGTGACCGCGAGGACTCGACCGCCGTCGGTGACGAAGCGGCCCCGCGCGTCGAGCGCGGTCCCGGCGTGGAACACGGTGACGCCCTCGACCCGCTCGGCGAGCTGTCCGTCAGCGCCGAGTCCGGCGATGACGTCACCCCGGCGCGATCCCTGCGGGTAGCCGTACGACGCGAGCACGACGGTGACCGCAGCTCCAGTGGGCGCAATCGACGCCCCGGCGAGCCGACCCTCCCCGACCCGCGCGAGGAGGTCGTAGAGGCCGTCGCCATAGAGGGGGGCGAGGACCTCGGTCTCGGGGTCGCCGAAGCGGACGTTGTACTCGAGGAGCTTCGGACCCCTCGAGGTCAGCATCACGCCGGCGTAGAGGACACCTCGGAAGTCGATACCCCGTCGTGTGAGCTCCGCGACGGTCGGCGCCACGACCTGGTCCATGACCTCGGTCACGAGCGCGGGCGTCATCGCCGCCATCGGGGCGAAGGCGCCCATACCCCCGGTGTTCGCGCCCGCATCCCCGTCGCCGACGCGCTTGAAGTCCCGGGCCGGCACGAGCGCGACCACGTCGTTACCGTCACAGAGGACGAGCAACGAGCACTCCTGGCCGTCGAGACCCTCCTCGATGATGACGGTCGTGCCCGCGGTGCCGAACGAGAGGCCCCGGAGCTTGTCGAGCACGTCGCGGGACGCCTCGTCGAAGTCGCCGGTCACGAGCACCCCCTTGCCGGCGGCGAGGCCGTCGGTCTTCACGACGTAAGGAGGTGACATCGATGCCAGGTACGTCAGCGCCTCGGCTTCGTCGCTGAAGGTCGCGAACGCCGCGGTCGGCACCCCGGCCGCCGCCAGGAACTCCTTCATGAAGGCCTTGGAGCCTTCGAGGGCGGAGCCCTCGGCGCCGGGACCGACGACAACCTTGCCCTGAGCCCGCAGTCGGTCCGCCAGCCCTTCGACGAGCGGCTGCTCCGGACCGATGACGAACAGATCGGCCTCGAGCTTGGTGGCGGCCGTCTCGACGCAGGTGATGCCGTGGGCCGCGATGCCGGCGTTGCCCGGCGTGACGACCACGTCGGTGTTCTTGGCCAACGCCCAGGCCAACGCGTGTTCGCGTGCGCCCGATCCGACGACGACGCAGCGCGTCACGTGGGTCGGACGAACTGCTCTCGGCCCGGGCCCACGCCCACCACCGAGATGGTGACGCCCGTGGTCTCCTCGAGGAACCTCACGTAGTCCTTCGCCGCGCCCGGCAGCTCGTCGTACTCCGTCGAGGCGGTGATGTCGGTCTTCCAGCCGGGCAGTACCTCGAAGACGGGCTTCACGTCGTGCAGCACCGACTGGTGGTACGGCGGGTAGTCGTAACGAACCCCGTTCGCCTCGTAGCCCACGCAGACCGAGATCTCGTCGAGGGTGTCCAGGACATCGAGCTTGGTGAGGGCGATCTCGGTGAGCGAGTTGAGCCGGGCGGCCTGTCGGGCCATGACCGCGTCGAACCACCCGACCCGACGGCGCCGTCCGGTGTTGGTCCCGAACTCGTGTCCCCGTTCGACGAGCAGCTCGGCCAGGTCACCGTCGAGCTCGGTCGGGAAGGGGCCAGCCCCAACGCGCGTGATGTAGGCCTTGGCGATGCCGACAATGTCGGTGAGATCGCGCGGACCGAGACCCGAACCGGTGCAGGCGCCGCCGGCGACCGGGTTGGACGACGTGACGAAGGGGTAGGTGCCGTGGTCGAGGTCGAGGAACGTCGCCTGGGCCCCCTCGAGGAGGATCCGCTGGCCCTGGTCGAGGGCGTCGTGCACGGCGCCGACGGTGTCGCCGATCATCGGGGCCAGACGGAGGGCGAACTCGTCGAGGTACTGCTCGGCGATCGTCTGGGCACTGATGGCCGGGCGGTTGTAGATCTTCGTCAGGATTAGGTTCTTCTCGTGCAGGACGACGTCGAGCTTCTCGCGGAAGATCTTGGGATCGAGCAGGTCCTGGACGCGCAGTCCGACCCGCGACGACTTGTCGGCGTAGGCCGGGCCGATGCCCCGCTTCGTGGTGCCCAGCGCGTTCTTACCGAGGAACCGCTCCGTCAACCGGTCGAGTTCCTGGTGGTACGGCATGATCAGGTGCGCGTTGCCCGAGACGAGCAGCCGCGAGACGTCCACGCCCTTGGCGGTGAGCGAGTCCAACTCGGCGAGCAGCACCGCGGGGTCGATCACGACGCCATTGCCGATCACGGGGGTGATGTGGGCGTAGAGAACGCCCGACGGGACGAGTTGTAGGGCGAAGGCCTCACCGTCAACCACGATGCGGTGGCCGGCGTTGTGGCCACCCTGGTAGCGCACAACCATGTCCATGTCCCGCGCCAGGAGATCGGTCAACTTCCCCTTGCCCTCGTCACCCCACTGCGTTCCGACCACGACGGTTGCGGGCACTTGACTCCCTAAAGACGGCCTCGTTGCGGCCTCAGCCTACCGCACACCCCTTTGGGCACCCTCGCCCTCGACCGGTCGCCACGTTGCCCACGCCGACCGAGATGGTCGTAGCGACGGGGCGACCGAACCCCGCTAGAGCCTCCGGCCTTGACGACGCTGCGCGAGGAAGACCGCGATCGTGTTGTTGACCGGGACGAGGTCGCGACGGTACTGACGGTGGGCCTCGGCGACGTCGGAACGTGCTTCGTCCAACGTCGCCTCGAGCGCCGCCCGGGCCGCCAACAACTCGGCCTCGAGCGCCATGATCCGTTTCACGCCTTCGAGATTGACGCCGTCATTGGTCAGCTCCTGGATGCGTCGAAGCGCCGCCAGGTCCGCGTCGGAGAAGCGTCGTGACCCCCCGCTGGTGCGCTGGGGATTCAGCAGACCGCTGCGCTCATAGTTGCGCAACGTCTGCGGGTGGACGCCGGCGAGCTCGGCGAAGACCGAGATCACGTAGACGGCGTGGTGGTGGCGTTCAGTCATGAGTGGGTTCTTCGTTGAAGGCCGTCGCGAGCCTCTCGACCAGCCCGCGCTGTTCCTTGTTCAACTTCTTTGGCAGGACTACGTTCACGGTCACCAACAGGTCGCCGGCCGCGTGCTTGCCGGCAGCGGGAACACCCCGTCCGCGCACTCTCATCGTCGTCGAGGGCTGGGTGCCGGCGGGGATCTTCAACGTCACCGGCTCGTCGAGCGTGGGGACGTCGACCTGCGTGCCGAGGATCGCCGAGGTCAGGGGCACGTTCACCGAGGTCGTGACGTTGCGGCCCCGACGCTCGAAGTGGGCGTCGGGGGCGACGTGGACGTCGACGAACAGGTCGCCGGCCGGACCGCCGTGAGCACCGGGGCTGCCCTTGCCCTTCAGCCGTATCCGTTGGCCGTCGATGACGCCGGCGGGGATCCGGACGTTGACGCGACGCGACGAGGGCTCGCGCCCGGTGCCGTGACAGGTCGGGCACGGCGTCACGATGCGCCCGCCGCGCCCCTGACAGACGGGACAGACGCTCGACATGGCGAATGGGCCCTGGTCGTCGTTCAAGACCCCGCGGCCCTGGCAGCGCTCGCAGGTCGCGAAACCGCTACCCGGCGCCGCGCCCCGACCGGCGCACGTGTGGCACGCGTCGTTGCTCGGGAGGCTGACCGTCGTCGTGACGCCCACCACGGCGTCGCGAAAGCTCAGGTGCAGCGCTGTCTCAAGGTCCGCGCCGCGCTGGGCGCGCTGGCGTCGTCCGCCCCCGAAGAGGCCGCCGAAGAGATCGCCGAGATCGCCGAAGTCGCCGGTCTGGAAGTTGAAGCCCCCGCCACCGGGCCCGCCCGGTCCACCGAAGCCCGCGGCCGCCGGACCGAGACGTCGGACTTCGTCGTACTCTTTGCGCTTGGTGGCGTCACCGAGCACGTCGTAGGCGACGGAGATCTCCTTGAACTTCTCCTCGGAACCGGGGTTCGTGTCCGGGTGGTGCTGCTTGGCCAGCTTGCGATAGGCGCGAGTGATCTCCTTGTCCGTCGCACTCGACGACAGACCCAACAGCTTGTAGTAGTCCTTGTCGAACCACTCGCGTTCGGCCACGTGGTCAGCCCTTCACCCTCACCATGGCCGGGCGCAGGACCGCACCCTTCCAGAGGTAGCCGGCTCGCAGGACCTCGTCGACGACCTGTCCGCCGTCACCCTCGATGTGCGCAACGGCGTCGTGGATCTGGGGGTCGAAGTCGACCCCCACCACGTCGATGCGCTCGAGGCCCTCCTTGGCGAGGGTGTCGAGCATCAGTCCGCGAGCCTGGGCCAGCGCCTCGGCCTCCTCGGAGGGCGTGGCTGAGAAGTGCGCCCGGGCCAGGTCGAAGGCGTCGAGGACCTCCAGCAGCTTCGCCACGAGGTCCCCCGCCGCGCGCACTCCGGCGTCACTCGAGGAGCGACTCACCCGCTTGCGGTAATTCTCGAAGTCGGCCTGGAGCCGCTGGAGCGCGTCGAGGTACTCGTCGCGTTCCTTCTCGGCCTCAGTGGCCTCTTCGACGACGGGCAGGTAAGTGTCCCCGGGCGTCGCCCCGACGTCGCCGTCGATGATTGGATCGCTCATGGCTAGTCAACGATCTCAGCGTCGACGATGTCGTCGTCGCTGCCGGCCGGAGCCGACGCGCCGGCGGCGTTGGCCTTGGAGGCCTCCTCGTAGAGCCGCTGGCTGAAGCTCTGGCTCGTGCTCAGCAACTTGTCGGTCGCGTTCTTGATCGCCTCAAAATCGGTGCCGCCGAGAGTCTCCTTCAGCGACGCCAGCGCACCCTCGACGTCCTCTCGCTCGGTGCCCTGGAACGACTCGGCCTGGTCCTTCAGCAGCTTCTCAGTCTGGTACACCAGGCCGTCGGCGTTGTTGCGCACTTCGGCCTCGTCGCGACGCTTGCGGTCGTCCTCGGCGTGGGCCTCGGCGTCGCGCACCATGCGGTCGATCTCCTCCTTGGAGAGCGACGAGCCACCCGTGATGGTCATCGACTGGGTCGCCCCGGTCGCCTGGTCCTTCGCCGAGACGTGCACGATTCCGTTGGCGTCGATGTCGAACGTCACCTCGATCTGGGGCACACCGCGCGTCGCCGGCGGGATGCCGACGAGCTGGAACTTGCCCAGCGTCTGGTTGTAGGACGCCATCTCGCGTTCGCCCTGCAGGACGTGGACCTCGACCGACGGCTGATTGTCGTCGGCGGTGGTGAACGTCTGGGACTTCTTCGTCGGGATCGTGGTGTTGCGCTCGATGATCTTGGTCATCACGCCGCCCTTGGTCTCGATGCCGAGCGACAGCGGCGTGACGTCGAGCAGGAGGATGTCCTTCACGTCACCCTTCAGCACGCCGGCCTGCACCGCGGCGCCGATCGCCACGACCTCGTCGGGGTTGACGCTCTTGTTCGGCTCCTTGCCGGTGACCTTGGTCACGAGCTCTTGGACCGCGGGAATGCGGGTCGAACCGCCGACCATGATGACGTGGTCGATCTTGTCCAGAGTGAGCCCGGCGTCCTTGATGGCCTGGTCGAAGGGCTTGCGGCAACGGTCCACCAGGTGGGAGGTCAGCTCGTTGAACTTCGAACGACTGAGCTTGATGTCGAGGTGCTTCGGGCCGTTCTCCGTCGCGGTGATGAACGGCAGGTTGACCGTGGTGTCCTGAACCGAGGAGAGCTCAATCTTCGCCTTCTCCGCGGCCTCCTTCAGACGCTGGACGGCCATCTTGTCGGTCGACAGATCGACGCCTTCGGTGTCCTTGAAGGTCTTCACGAGCCACTCCATGACGGCGTCGTCCCAGTCGTCGCCACCGAGGTGGGTGTCACCGTGGGTCGACTTCACCTCGAACACGCCGTCGGCGATGTCGAGTACCGAGACGTCGAAGGTCCCTCCGCCGAGGTCGAACACGAGCACGACCTGCTCCTGGTTCTGCTTGTCGAGCCCGTAGGCGAGGGCGGCCGCCGTCGGCTCGTTGACGATGCGCAGCACCTCGAGTCCGGCGATCTGGCCGGCCTCCTTGGTGGCGGTGCGCTGGGCGTCGTTGAAGTACGCCGGGACCGTGATGACGGCCTGGGTGACGGTGTCGCCCAGGTAGGCCTCGGCGTCACGCTTCAACTTCTGCAGGATGCGCGCCGAGATCTCCTGGGCCGTGTACTTGGTGCCGTCGATGTCGACGCTCCAGTTCTCGCCCATGTGACGCTTGACCGAGCGGATGGTCCGCTCGGGGTTGGTGATCGCCTGACGCTTCGCGACCTCGCCGACCAGCACCTCACCGGTCTTCGAGAAGCCGACCACGGACGGCGTCGTGCGGCCGCCCTCCGCGTTGGGGATGACGACGGGCTCGCCCGCCTCGAGGACACTGACCACCGAGTTGGTGGTTCCCAGGTCGATTCCGACTGCCTTTGCCATGGACTTCTCCTTGATTCGGTCTCCGTCCCACCGGGCCTTCCGGTGTGCCAGAGCTCACAAGTAGCAGTATACAGAGTTGAGCCCCTTCTTGTCAAGAAAACGTACAGGTGACTTGATACATGCAGCAAAGTCCTTCGTTTGCAAGGTGTCTCATGACCACAATCCTCCGTTTGGAGCCACCATCGGCCGGCGGTACGCTGGAATCGTGCCCGACCTGATCCTGCTTCGCCACGGCCAGTCCGAGTGGAACGAGCTCAACCTCTTCACCGGATGGACCGACGTCGACCTGAGCGCCCGGGGCGAGGCCGAGGCCCGCGTGGCCGGCGAGCTGCTCGCCGGGGAAGCGGACCTGGACCTGCGGGTCCTGCACACCTCGGTCCTCACCCGGGCCATTCGCACCGCCGAGATCACCCTGCACTCGGCGAACCGCGCCTGGCTCCCGGTGCGGCGCAGCTGGCGTCTGAACGAGCGCCACTACGGCGACCTCACCGGCAAGGACAAGCGCGAGACCGCTGCGCAGTTCGGCCTCGACCAGGTGCACCAGTGGCGCCGCTCCTACGACGTGCCTCCTCCGCCCCTGCCCGACGGCGATCCGCGCTCCAGCGTCGGCGACCCCCGTTACCGCGACGTGCCCCGGGAGTTCATCCCCGCGACCGAGTGCCTGAAGGACGTCGTCGCGCGGGTCACGCCCTACTTCACCGAAGTGATCGTCGAGGACCTGCGCAGTGAGGCCGTGCGCGGTGGCGCCGTCATCGTCGTGGCCCACGGCAACTCGCTGCGTGCTTTGCGCAAGGTGCTCCAGCACATCTCCGACGACGAGATCGCCGCGCTCGAGATCCCGACGGGCATCGCGTACCGGATCCGGCTCGACGACCGGCTGAACGTCCTCGAGGCCGCCTACCTCGGCGACCCCGCGACCGCGGCCGCGGCCGCGCAGGCCGTCGCGCGCCAGGCCGGCTGAGCTAGAGCGCGGCGGGACCGCGCTCGTTGGTCCTGATCCGCACCACGTGCTCGATGTCGGTGACCCACGCCATGCCGTCCCCGACGGTATCGGTGCGGGCGGCGTTGACGATGGCGTCGATTAACCGGTCGACGAGCTCGTCGGTGCAGACGATCTCGACGCGGATCTTGTCGACGAAATCGAACTCGTACTCCTTGCCCCGGTAGATCTCGATGTGCCCGCCGGTGTGGCCAAAGCCACGGGCTTGGGTCACGGTCATGCCCGTGATGCCCACTTCCTTCACGGCGAACTTCACCTCGTCGAGCTTGAACGGCTTGACGACTGCGGTCACTAGCTTCATGATCTACTCCTTAGACGTTGTCGGGGTGGAGGTGGCTGGGCGAGCCGACCGGCTCACCGAAGGTCGGCTCGGGGAAGGCCTCTTCCTCGTGGATCGCGATGTCACCGATGCGCAGGGTCTCCTCGTCCTCACGTAGACCACCCAGTACCAGCTTCACGATAGAGAAGATCACGGCGGTGCCCACCGCGGTGTAGAGGATGATCCACGACGCCGCCAGGAACTGCTCCCAGAGTTGGTGCCAGGAGTGGGTGAAGAACCAGCCCCCCACCGAGAAGCCCCCGGGGCCCTTGTAGTGCGCTCCGGTGACGCCGTACATCGTCATGCCGGGGTCGGCGAGCAGTCCGACGAGCAGCCCGCCGACGAGGCCGGCGATACCGTGGGTGTACACCACGCCCAGCGCGTCGTCGACCTTGGAGAAGGGGCGGACCCGCGAGAGGTAGTTCCACGCGAACCAGACGATCGTCGACGAGGTCAGGCCCACGATGATGGCACCGGTGCCGTTCACCCAGCCGGCCGACGGAGTGATCGCGACGAGCCCGCAGAGCATGCCGTTGATCGCGCCGAGGAACGTCGGCTTCTTCTGCTTGGAGAGGAACATGTCCCACAGCAGCCAGGTCAGCACGCCGACCGCGGTCGCCACGTTCGTGTTCAGCACCGCGCTCGCCGCGTCGACCCCGGCGTAGTAGGGATCGCCGCCGTTGAAGCCGTTCCAGCCGAGCCAGAGGATGCCCGCGCCGACGGCCACCATCATCAGGTTGCTCGGAAAGGCGTTCTCGCGGTCCTGCCAGCGGCGGGGCCCGAGGATCGCCGCCCCGACGAAGGCCGCGACGCCGGCCGAGAGGTGGATGACGTAGCCGCCCGAGTAGTCGACGGCCCCCTTCTGGGCGAAGAACCCGCCACCCCAGAGCAGCGCCGCGTTCACGCAGTAGATCATCGTGATCCACAGCGGCACGATGAGCAGCCAGGCCTTGAACTTCAGCCGTCCGACGAGCCCGCCGAGGAAGAGCAGCGGGGTGATCGCGGCGAAGACGAACTGGAAGTAGGCCAGCGTCGCGGTGGAGAAGTGGAAGGGGATCAGCGAGTTGGCGCCCGAGACCGCCTGGCCCTGCTCGGCCCCGGCCGTGGAGAGCGGCGTGAAGTGGCCAATGAATCCGCTCCAGAACGATCCGGTGGGACCGAAGTGCGACAGGTGCCCGAAGGCCAGGTTGTAGCCCCAGAGCATCCACACCACCAGCGTCAACGAGAAGCCGGAGAAGACCATCAACATGGTGTTGACGATCCACTTCTTGCGCACCAGGCCCCCGTAGAGGACGGCGAGGCCGGGCAGGCTCATCAGGCCCACCAACGTCGCCGACACGAGTTGCCACGTGTTGTCGGCCGGATTCAACCAGTGCGGATACGGGATGTTGGTGACGGCGGTGAGCACATCCACTCCTTCAATTTCTAGGAGAGGGCGCCATTGACCTCACGTTGATGCCCACAGTGTGTCAAGCGAGGATTTCGAGACGGTTAGCACTGTGTTTCGGCCGTATGAACAAGGGGAAATCTTCGCCGCTGCCGACTACTGCAGCGAGCGCTCGACGACCTGGCTGATGTCCATCACCGAAACCTCGTCGCCCTTGCCGTTGGCCTTGACGGCGTCGTCGAGCATGATCATGCAGAACGGGCAGGCCGTCGAGACAATGTCCGCCCCGGTGCCGAGGGCCTCGTTGGTGCGCTCCATATTGACGCGCTTGCCGATGGTCTCTTCCATCCACATGCGCGCGCCGCCGGCGCCGCAGCAGAAGCCCTTCTCGCGGTGGCGCGCCATCTCGACTTGGGTGAGACCGGGGATGGCGTCGAGCACACTGCGCGGCTCGTCGAAGACGCGGTTGTGCCGACCGAGGTAGCAGGGGTCGTGGTAGGTCACCGTGCCGCGGTAGGAGACGCCGGGCACGAGGCGGCCGGCCGCGATCAGATGGCTGAGCAGCTGGGCGTGGTGGATCATCTCGAAGTCGCCCCCGAGCCCGGGGTACTCGTTCTTCATGGTGTTGAAGCAGTGCGGGCAGCTGGCGACGATCTTCTTCGCGCCAACTTCGTGCAGCGTGGCGATGTTGGCCCTTGCCATCTCCTGGAACAGGTATTCGTTGCCCATGCGCCGGGCCGGGTCGCCCGTGCAGGACTCGCGCGGACCGAGGATGGCGAAGGTCACCCCCGCGCGGTGCAGCATGCGCGCGGTCGACTCGACCTGCTTGCGACCGCGCTCGTCCAGCGATCCGGCACATCCCACCCAGTAGAGATACTCGATGTCGTCGGGAATCGGGCCGTCAATGATCGGGACGTCGAAGTCGAGGGCCGCCAGCCACTCCGTGCGTTTCGAAGCCCCCAGCCCCCACGGGTCGCCCTGATTCTCCAGGTTGCGAAGCAGCAGCGCCGCCTCGGAAGGAAAACGCGATTCCATCAGCACCTCGTAGCGGCGCATGTCGATGATGGCGTCGACGTGCTCGATGTCGACCGGGCACTCCTCGACGCAGGCGCCGCACGTGGTGCAGGACCACAGCACGTCGGGGTCGATCGTCGTGGGCACCAGCGTCGCGACGTCGCCCCCGCCCTCGCCCGACATCAGCCGGTCGGCCGAGGCGAACATATTGTCGCGAAGTCCCATGATGAGTAGCTTCGGACTGAGCGGCTTACCGGTCGTCCAGGCCGGGCAGACCGACTGACACCGACCGCACTCGGTACAGGTCGCGAAATCCAGCATCTGCTTCCAGGTGAAGTCCTCCATCTTGCCGGCACCGAAGACGGTGTCCTCGGTGACGTGCTCCATGTCCATGTCGGGGGTCTTGTCGAGTCCGCCGAGGGCCCGGGGGCGGCGCGAGACGCCGACGTTGAGGGGCGCGAGGAAGATATGCAGGTGCTTGGAGTACGACACGAAGACCATGAAGCCGGCGATGACCGCCACGTTGGCGAGCAGGAAGACCACCTCGAGCACGCTGTTGACACCGACGCCCAGTGGCGCCAACCAGCCAGCCACGACCTGGCTCGCGAACGCCCAGGAGGACGCGCCCTTCGCGAACATC